>ONFK01000051.1 GCA_900317065.1 uncultured Bacteroidales bacterium | reverse complement strand
ACCTGAAGGAAGGCGTGCCTAAGAAGTGGCTGGTAGAGAACAGCTGGGGCGACACCGGCTGGAAGGGCAACATCATCATGACCGACGAATGGTTCAACGAATACATGTTCCGCCTCGTGGTCGAAAAGAAATATGTTCCCGCCGACATCCAGGCCCTCCTTAACCAGAAGCCCGTCATGCTCCCGGCATGGGACCCGATGTTCCTCGGGGAAGAGTAAGAAAAGCGGCGCCGAAGCGCCGCTTTTCTTAACTACATTCCCAGATGCTTGAAGATAAAGGCGTAGATATCTGCCTGTTCCTCAAGGACTTTGGCGAGTGGTTTGCCACCGCCGTGGCCGG
Source organism: uncultured Bacteroidales bacterium (assembly GCA_900317065.1). GTDB lineage: Bacteria > Bacteroidota > Bacteroidia > Bacteroidales > UBA932 > Cryptobacteroides. Next base: position 9,016 of record ONFK01000051.1, on the reverse strand, counting down.
CCTTGGAGTCGATGCGGATCAGGCAGGGGTTGGTGCCGTCGTTGCATTCCTGCAGGGTGGCCGCGAACTTGAATGAATGGGCTGGAACCACCCTGTCGTCGTGATCTGCGGTGGTCACCAGCGTTGCCGGATATTTGGTGCCGGGCTTCAGGTTGTGCAGCGGCGAATACCCGTACAGGTACTTGAACATCTCTTCGCTGNNNNCTTCGCTGTCCTCGCTGGTGCCATAGTCAGGGGCCCAGTTCCAGCCGATGGTGAACTTGTGGTAGCGGAGCATATCCATGACTCCGACCTGAGGGATGGCCACTGCGTAGAGATCCGGCCTCTGTGTCATGCAGGCGCCCACCAGCAATCCGCCGTTCGAGCCTCCCAGGATAGCAATCTTTTCCGGTGACGTGCACTGGTGCGCAATCATCCATTCGGCTGCGGAGATGAAATCGTCGAACACGTTCTGTTTGTTCATCTTGGTTCCGGCCAGATGCCAGGCCTCGCCATATTCGCCGCCGCCGCGCAGGTTCACCTGGGCATAGATGCCGCCGGCCTCGAGGAAAGGAATCCTGTTTGCGGAGAAGGCGGGGGTGAGGGAGATGTCGAATCCGCCATAGCCATAAAGCAGGACGGGATTGCTGCCGTCGAGTTTTACGTTCTTCTTATGCGTCACGAACATCGGGATGCGGGTGCCGTCCTTGCTCTCGAAGAACACCTGCTCCACATCGAATTCCGACAGATCGAAATTTGTCTTCGGCTGGCAGTAGACGCTGCTCTCACCAGTTTCGAGATTGTAACTGTAGATTGTGCCGGGAGTAGTGAAAGACGAGTAGGAATAGAAGCAGAACGGCTCGTCCTTCTTGCCGGAGAAGCCGGCGGAACCGACTCCCGGAAGTTCGATTTCCCTGATGCGAGTGCCGTCGGTATCGTATAGCCAGGCATGGGTGGAAGCATCCTTGAGATAGGACGCGATGATCTTGCCGCCCACGAAACTGACACCTTCAAGTACACAGTCGCTCTCCGGAATAAGGTCTTTCCAGTTATTGCTGGAAGGATTATGGACGTCTGCCATCACGATCTTGTTCATCGGAGCTCCGAGGTTGGTGAACAGATATATAATGTCGCCGTCAGACTCCACGGGCAGGCAGGAATTCTTCATGTCGGCGGTCATCTGCACGAACTCCGCACCCTCGACACGCAAATCCTTCACATAGAGGTTGTTACCGACATCGGCACCGTCTTCGTAGAGGAAGGCGAGAGTCTCCTCTTCGTTTATTTCCAGCTGATAGAAACGCAGGGGCTCGGCGGGATTGCTGAAATAGAGCTCATCCTCGCTCTGGGGAGTGCCGATCCTGTGATAGTAAATCTTGTGGACCTCGTTCTTGCCGCTGAACTCGTGGCCATCCCCTTGCGGAGCGTCGTAGGCACTGTAGTAAAAACCGTTGCCGCGCCAGGAAGCCCCGGTGAACTTGGCCCACACTATATGGTCTTCAAGCAGGCTTCCGTTCTCCACATCCATCACGAAAACCTCTTCCCAGTCGCTGCCGCTGCGGGAAATCACATAGGCCATGTACTTGCAGTCATGCGAGAAATAGGTGCCCTTGAGAGCCACCGTGCCGTCGTCGCTGAGGGTATTGGGATCCAGGAAGACGCTGGGCTCGCCGCCGAGTTCGTCCATCTCGTAGAGGACGCTCTGGTTCTGGAGTCCGTCGTTCTTGTAGAAATACCATTTGCCGTTCTTCTTGTGCGAGGGCGCGCCCACCTTTTCGTAGTTGGCGACTTCCTTGAGCCTCGCGAGTATCTTTTCGCGGGCGGGAAGTTTTTTAAGATAGGCCCCGGTTACTTTATTCTGCGCCTTCACCCAGGCAGCGGTCTCGGCGGAAGCGTCGTCTTCCAGCCAACGGTATGGATCGGCGACCTCCGTGCCGAAGTAATTGTCGACAGTATCGTCTTTGCGCGTCTGGGGAAGTTTGGGCGCGCAGGCTTCAATTGCAATAGCAGTCATTGCCAGAATTATAAGGATATTACTTTTCATAGGCGAAATATAGGCATTTTTTAACAGAAAAAGCGGCTGAAGATTGAATTCAACCGCTTCTCTTAACCAAAAAAGGTTAAACTACCACCTGTCTTCGGAAGACACGGTAAGTTTCTTGCGCCCGTGTGCACGGCGGGATGCAAGTACGCGACGGCCGTTGGGAGTGCTCATGCGCTCACGGAAGCCGTGCTTGTTGACGCGCTTGCGGTTGGAAGGTTGAAATGTCCTTTTCATATCTATATTCTTTTAATTTTTCGTATTAGGGAGTGCAAAGGTAGTTTTTTCCAACCTCAATTACAAATTTTTCTGCAAAATATTCGTCTTTTAACCAGGAATCTATTCTCCAGGTGCGGATATTTGCGGTCGGAATATGGTATTTTTTCCGGAGGACCGCTATTTCGGTGTCGATGTCGCCGCCTTTGAGATAGAGGATGCTGTTGCGGAAGCGGCCTTTTACCCAGGGATAGAAGTTCTCAAGGCTCGTGACCGCACGGCTCACCACCCAGTCCCACTGCCCGGGCAGACTCTCCACCCTGGCATTTACGCACTCTACATTCTGCAACCCGAGGCCGTCCGAGACCGCCTGCGCAACCTTCACCTTCTTCCCTATCGAATCGCACAACGTGAACTTCGCCAAGGGCATCACCATCGCCAACGGAATCCCTGGGAAACCTCCCCCGGTTCCTACGTCCAGGATGGAAGTCCTGGACGTAGGAACCGCCTGCGGCGTTCCTGTCTTGTCAGGGGCTCCGCCCCTAACGTACCCCGCGGCTCCCGGGCTTTCCGTCCGAACAAGTTCGGACACGCCCTCCGCCGTGCACGCTGATGCGTGCTGATCTCCGAATCCTTCGACCTCAGGGGGATTAACCACGCACGAGGGATAGTAGATTTCAAGGTACTGCGCGATGGCGAGGGAATGGAGGATGTGATGGGCGAAGATGTTGTCTTCGTCCTTGCGGGAAATGACGTTGATATGCCCGTTCCACTCGCGCCAGAGAGCCACCGCCTGCGCGAAATCCTGTTCAGACGGAATCAGCATAGACCGTGAGCCTCTTCAAGTAAACAACCAAGTTCCTCGATGTCGCGGCAGATCAGCGACGGAGCGTGAGGCCACTGCCGGGCTACCTCGAGCGTGGTTTCTCCGCTGAGCACCAGCACCCCGAAAGCCCCCGCATTGTACGCACACTCGACATCGGTGTAGATCCTGTCTCCCACCATCGCAATCTCCTCCGCCTCAAGGCCATAGCGATGCTCTATCCCCTCGATCATCGCAGGATCCGGCTTGCCTATGACGGTATCCGGCTTGCGCCCGGTGGCATATTCGATGCACGCGCAAAGCGAACCGCAGTCCACCAGCACGGTCGGCTGATCGGTAGGACACACGCGGTCGGGATTAGTCGCGATGTAGGGAATCCCCTGCTGCGCCCACCAGCCTGCACGGCACAGGCGGGAGTAGACAAGCGTAGGATCGAAGGCGACCACCAGCAGATCTGGCACGTCGTCGGCCGAATCGGCCGTGCTGACGAATCCCGCCTCCTCGAACTGGCTGATCATCGAGGGCGTGCCAAGCAGGAACAGCTTCCTTGCAGAAGGATAGTTCGCCTTGATGAAGTCGATGGTGGCAGGCACGGTGGAGTACATCTGCTTCTTGTCCGCCTTGATTCCCATTTTCGTCAGTTTCGCAAGATAATCTTCCAGCGAACGCGTCGGATTGTTGGTGAGGAAGGAGTAGCCTATGCCCATCTTCCCGAGTTTGTCGAGGAAGTCGAGGGTGAAGGGGAATATGGTGTTGCTCAAGTAGATGGTGCCGTCCATGTCGAGGGCTACATGCTTGATCTTGAGCAGTTTGGATTTAAGTTCTTCAGTCATTCTTCGCGAAGTTTCCGGTGAATTTCCGGGAGCGCTCATATCCGTCGCGGGGAGCGGTCCACATGAGAAGGAAGATTATGGCGCCTATCACACCTACGCAGAGGAAGGTGATGAACACCGCACGCCAGCCCAGGTGATCCGCGATAAGGCCGACGCCCAAGGCGGAGAGGGCCGAACCGACGTATCCGAGTATGCCGGTAAGACCGTTGGCGGTGGCGGATGCTTCCTTGGTAGCCTGATTGGCGGCGCCGATGCCTATCAGGGCCTGAGGGCCGTAGATGCAGAATCCGGCGAGAGCCAGCACGACGGTGGAGAGCACGACGGGCATCTCCACCAGGGCGAAGAGTCCGAGGAAGATGACGGATCCTATCATCGAGAAGAGGCACATGCGGTGTGCGCGGCCCTTGAAGATGGCATCGGTAGCCCATCCGGCGAAGATGGTGCCGAATATGGCGGTGAGCTCGAAGACAGCCACCGACCAGGCGGCTCCCTGGATGTTCATCCCGCGGTCCTCGGTGAGGAACTTGGGCCCCCAGTCGAGAACGCCCATGCGGAGAACGTACACGAAGATGTTGGCTACCGCATAGAGCACCACCCACTTGTTGAAGAACACCATGTGGCGGAGGAACGCGCCGTGAGCGCCTTTCTTGCCCTCGGTAGCCTCCTTGCCGGTATGGGTTTCAGCTATTTCGGGGAGGCCTACGCTCTGGGGAGTATCCTTCAGGCCCATGAAGCAGAGGATCGCGCCTCCGACAGCCACTATCGCCGGCACGATGAAGCACCAGCGCCAGGCTCCGTAATGAGCGGCGTAGGACATTACCCGGGAACTCTGGTCGGCGGCGGAAAGGCCGTCCCAGCCCTTGATGCTGGCAGCAAGGTTGGAAGTGATGCGGGCGACTACGCTGCTGTCTCCGGACATGTCGGCTCCCAGATTGGTCATCAGAAGTCCGCAGACCACCACGGCGCAGAAAGCGCCGATGGAGTGGGAGGTATTCCAGATGCTCATCTTCGTGGCGAGTTCGCCCGGGGCTATCCACTGCGGAAGCATACGCGCGCAGGGAGGGAATCCCATCCCCTGGAAATACTGGTTCAGCACTATGGTTATGCCCATCACGAGGACGAGGGTGTTAACGAACTGCGGGCCCTCGTGAACCCCTGTAATCCAGTAACTCAGATCGACTCCGAAGCCGAAGCAGAGGTTGGCCGCGGCGCAAAGGATGAGCCCTATGCCCATGAATACCTTGGGGCTCACTCTCTCCACCACGAATCCGTTCAGGAATCGGCTCAGGCCGTAGATCAGCGAGCCTATTGCTATCACGACACCGAAACTGGTGTTGGAGATGCCGTACTCCGCTGTAAGGCCGGGCATGGCGATGGAGAAGTTTTTCCTTACAAAATAGTAAATGGCATAGACGACCATCGATACTATGATGGTCCGCCACTGCCAATACTTGAATGTCTTGTTTGTGGTCATATAATTTCTTCTGATTTCATTTTGTCTATCTGTTCCTTGGCCCTGCGGATGCGGGTGCGCACTGTATTGAGCGGGATGCCGGTTTCTTCGGCTATCTCGTTGTACTGCAGCCCGTCCACCAGACGCATGCGGGCGATGCGCCGGTAGAGTTCGGGCAGGCCTTCTATGTATCTCTCGGTCTGCACCTGGTCCTCGTCCCGGATGATGGATTCGAGGGGGGTGTCCTCGTCGCTGCCGATGGAACTCGCCGCAGCACCCGCGGAGGCGCTCTGGTCTATGGACACCAGATGCTTGTGGGACCGGTTCTCCTGAAGCACGGTATCCAGGGCGGTATTGTGGGCGATATTGGTGAGCCATGTCGAGAACTGGCTCTTGGAAGGGTCGTAGCTGCGTATCTGACGGAATGCCTTTTCGAAGCTCCGTGAGCAGATGTCATCCACGTAAAAGTCGTCCAGATTCTTCATTCGGCTTTTGATGTAGGTCCGCAAAGACCCGATGTGCGTGTCCCAGAGCTCGGTGAACGCGGCACCGTCTCCTATGATTGCCAGGCGGATAAGTTCGCTAGTGGGCCTCGAGCCAGGTTTTGCCATAGTTACATTCAACTGTCAGCGGAACACTGAGTTCCATTACACCTTGCATCTCTTCCGTAAGGACCGCCCTGGCCGCATCTATCTCGGCCTCGGGCACTTCCAGCAGAAGTTCGTCGTGAATCTGCAAAACCATCCTGGACTTGAGGCCCTCCTTCCGCAGGCGCTCGGAAACGCGTATCATGGCGAGCTTGATGATATCTGCCGCCGTGCCCTGGATAGGGGCGTTCACCGCATTGCGCTCCGCGTTGGAACGGATGTTCGCATTGTTGGAATTGATGTCGGGGATGTAGCGCCGGCGCCCGAGCATCGTTTCGGTATAGAGGGTTTCGCGGGCCTTCGCCAGGGTGCCGTCGATGAAGGCGCGGATCGAAGGGAAGGACGCGAAGTAGTCGTCGATGAGTTTTTTGGCTTCCGAACGGGAGCATTTCAGCCTCTGGGCAAGCCCGAAAGACGAAATCCCGTACATGATTCCGAAGTTGGCGGTCTTCGCCATGCGGCGCTGGTCGGCGCTGACCTCCTCCACCGGAACGCCGAAAATCTTGGCGGCGGTGGCGGCGTGGATGTCGAGCCCGTCGCGGAAGGCCTGACGCAGATGCTCGTCTCCGCAGAGATGGGCCATCACCCGGAGCTCGATCTGGGAATAGTCGGCCGACATCATCACCCAGCCGGGTTCGCCGGGCACGAAGGCCTTGCGTATCTCCCTCCCCTGCTCCGTGCGGATGGGGATATTCTGCAGGTTGGGATTGCTGCTGGAGAGCCGCCCGGTAGAGGTAAGTGCCTGATTGAAAGTGGTATGCACCCGCCCGTCGGAGGGAGATATGTACTGTGCGAAGGGCTCGATGTAGGTCGAGAGAAGTTTGCGCAGGCCGCGGTAGTCGAGCAGGGCGTCGATAATCGGATGCCTGTCGGAAAGTTCCGCCAGGGTCTCCTCATCCGTCGGCCAGGCACCGCGGGCGGTCTTCTTCGCCTTGGGGTCGAGTTTCAGCTTCTCGAAGATCACCTCTCCCATCTGCTTCGGGGAGCTGACGTTCAGGCCAGGAGACTGGGCGTATTCCCGGATTTCGGTCTCACGCGCGTTCATTTGTTTCCGAAGGGTGTTCGCGAAGTCCTTGAGAGACTCCAGGTCCACCTTCACTCCGGTGAGTTCCATCTGGGAGAGGACCTTCATCAGTGGCTCCTCTATGTCGTCGTAAAGGCCTGTGATACCGTTTCTTGCGAGTTCGGAAGAGAGAATCGGGGAGAGTTTGAATATGGCGTCGGCATCGGCGCTGCGGTCATTTTCAGAATCATCGGCGAAGAGCAGGCCGGCATCGCTGCCTCCGGCTTCGTCGAGGGTGACGTCCAGATAGGTCTGAGCGAGGGATACCAGACGATGGTCGCTTTCGGGGTTGATCAGATAGTGCATCAGTTCGATGTCCATCAGCTTCCCCCGGAGTTCTATGCCCCGCTTTGCGAGGGCGTTCATCTGGGCCTTTATGCCGAAGCCGGCCTTGCTCTTCTGCGGATCTTCAAGAAGGGATTTGAATTCCTCCGGGCTGCCGCTGCGGGTGCCTTCCGCATCTGCAAGCCAGATTCTGTCGCCGTCCAGCAGGAAGGCCAGGTCGGCTTTCGAGGATGCCTGCGGGAGGTATTCCACCTTCGGGAGTTCGCCCTCCGGGCTCACCCCACCATCCCTTCGGGACGGTCCCCCCGCTATCGAACCGCGGGTGTTACGTCCCTCAGGGGGAATACCTCCCGCGGCATCGACCGGACCAAGGTACTTCTTCAGCGAATTGAAACCATAGAGGTTGAAAAGCTCAACGGCGTGGGGACTGGCGGGGCGAAGGGCCATCTCGTCGGCGGTTGTGCCGATGGGAATGTCCGTCTTGATGGTCACCAGAACCTTGCTGAGGGCGATGTGGTCCTGCGCCGCGCGGAAGAGCTCCTGCTGACGGGCGGTCAGTTCGCCGAGATGCTCATAGATGCCTTCCAGGGTGCCGTACTTCGCAAGCAGCTTGCTGGCGCCCACTTCTCCCACACCCTTTACTCCGGGCACATTGTCGGATGCGTCGCCGCAAATGGCGAGCATGTCGATTATCTGCTCCGGGCGCTCGATGCCGTATTTCTCGCGCAGGCGGGGGATATCGAAAAGCTCGTCGTCGCCGCCTTTCTTGCCGGGTTTCACCTGGAAGATGTGCTCTTCCAGCAACTGCCCGTAATCCTTGTCCGGAGTCACCATATACACGTCGAAGCCCTCGCGGGCGCTGCGCTTGGCCATCGAGCCGAGCACGTCGTCGGCCTCGAAGCCTGGGATCATCAACACCGGGATGTTCAGCGACTGCACAATCTCCGTCAGGGGCTGCAGGGCGTCGATCACCAGTTGGGGAGTTTCGCCGCGGTTGGCCTTGTACTCCGGATACAGTTGGTTGCGGAAGGTGCCTCCGGGAGGGTCGAAGCCCACCGCGATGTGCGTCGGCTGCTCCCGCCGGATGAGTTCCAGCAGATACTTCGTGAAGCCGAAAAGGATGGAAGTGTCCACCCCTTTGGCGTTTATCATCGGCCTGCCCAGAAAGGCATAATACATCTTGAAGATGAGGGCGTGGCCGTCAATCAGAAAAAGTTTCATAACGTACTACAAATTTGAAACTTTTTTCGGAAGTTTCAAAGAAATCTTGCTAAATTGCCTGCAATATGGAACAGGACGAAAAATTCATGCGAGAGGCCCTTGCCGAGGCGAAGGCGGCGGCTTTGGAGGAGGAGATTCCCATAGGGGCGGTGATTGTCTGCAAAGGGCGTATAATCGGAAAGGGGCACAATATGGTCGAGCGTCTGCACGACGCTACGGCTCATGCAGAGATGATTGCGATAACGGCGGCAACCGAGGCCCTCGGGGGCAAGTATCTGCAGGACTGCACTTTATATGTCACCGTCGAGCCGTGTCCCATGTGTGCGGCGGCCCTCAACTGGAGCCAGATCAGCCGCATAGTGTATGCCGCACCGGATCCGCGCCGAGGCTACAGCCTCTACTCCCCTTCCCTGCTGCATCCGCGCACGGAAGTCCTGTCCGGCGTGCTGGCAGAA
>ONFK01000019.1 GCA_900317065.1 uncultured Bacteroidales bacterium | reverse complement strand
TCATCAACGACCGTAAGCACTGGACCCCGGAGAACATGGAAGCCTACCTCGGAAGCGTCCCCCGGGGCAAGATGATAATGCTCGACTATCACGACGATTGGGTGCTCGGATGGAAACTTACCGACAGATTCTACGGACACGATTACATAGCCTGCTCCTTGCTGAACTTCGGAGGGAACACCCTGTTGAACGGCAACTTCCCCACCCTGATACCCTATTTCGACGAGACCTTCCGCGACGGCGGAAGCAATCTCAAGGGAGTAGGTTCAACTCTGGAAGGCTTCGGCACCAACCCTTATTATTTCGAGTTCGTACTCAGTCTGGGATGGAACTATCCCGAGACTCCCGACCAGTGGATAGACAAGCTCGCCGACAGGCATATCGGGCGCGAAGATGCCGCCGCCAGGGCTCTCTGGCACGACATTATAATGAACATCGCTCCCCAATACACGGGCACAGGCGTTTCCATGAACTCCCATCCGGTCCTCGGGCCCAAACCCTACAACTGGACAGTCAGATTCCCGGATATCAAGGGACGCACTCCCGTGATGGATTATGCCTGGAGGAAAATGCTGGAGATCGGTTCCGACCGCTACGAATACAAGTACGACCTCGTCAACCTCGGCCGCCAGGCCCTGGGCGACTACTTCGACACCCTCCGGGACAGCCTGCAGCTTGCATGGGACAAGCGCGACATGGACGCGGTGCTCAAAGTCCGCGGCGAGATGGACAGCGTGTTCGAGGATCTGGACGCCCTGCTCGCCTGTGTGCCTGAATTCAATCTTCAGGTCTGGAACGAACAGGCGCGGAACTGGGGCAAGACTGAAGAAGAGAAAGACTATTATGAGTGGTGCGCCCGCACCATCCTTACCATCTGGAGCAACAACCGCGGGCTCTGCGACTACGCCAACCGCCAGTGGGCCGGTCTCGCAAAGAGTTATTACAAGCCCCGCTGGATGATGTTCTGCGACGACGTGATCTTCGACCTCATGATGGGACGCAAGATAAGCGAGGACAATTTCGACGCCCGGCTACGCTATCACGAAATCAACTGGACCGTCCCGTCAATCACGAAGATCGATTACTCCCAGCCCGGAGACCCTGTGGAACTCTCCAGGCATTTGATAGAAAAAAACGGTTTTTAACATGAACATTATTACTGCCATCATCCTTGTCGTCGCATACTGCGTCATTCCCGCAGGAGTGCTCTGGCTGTGCCGGAAAGTGCGATGGATAGGCAAGATAGGCCCTATCCTTATGCTCTATTTCCTCGGAGCCTTCATCGCAAATATCGGCATACTGCCCAAGGGGGAAGCGACTCTGCAAGTACAGAATCTCCTTTCGAACGCGATGATTCCCCTTGCCATCCCGCTGATGCTATTCAGTTTCACCTTCCGCAAGAGTGAAACAAGAGACCAGCTTATTGCAATGATCACCGGACTGCTGGCAGTCATAATCGCTGTCGTAGCCGGCTATCCCATCTTCGGTCCGCACATTCCAGACGGCCCCCAGGTTGCCGGAATGTACACCGCCTGCCTTACTGGAGGCACAGTGAACATGGCTGCGGTAAGCAAGATGCTTGATGTAGACGGGCAGCAGTATGCACTCCTGAACACCTACGATATGATGGTTTCCTTCACATATCTGGTATTCATCATGGCTTTAGGCATACGCCTTGCTCGCAAGTGGCTTCCGGTCAAGACTCTGGATCATTATGACGAGAAGGCGGTGCAGGAAGCCGGAACGGAGAAGAATCCATACAAGGGACTGTTTACGAAACGTGGAACAGTTTCGAACGCCCTACCGCTGCTGGGCGTCACTGTTCTGGTAATAGGCATAAGTGCCGGGATCGCCGTGGGGCTATCCAAACTGATTCCCGGCACCTTCATGATGTTCTTCATTCTTGCCATCACCACAATCAGCATTGCAGTTTCTTTCTGGAAGCCCATCCACAAATATGAATACGGCTACGATATGGGCATGTACTTCATTTACATCTTCAGCCTCGTAGTGGCATCAATGGCCGACGTGAGGTCACTCAACTTCAGCGGAGCGCTCTGGATCGTGGGTTTCCTGTTCTTCATGGAGGTGGTTTCACTCTCCCTTCAGCTGCTTTCGGCCAGGTTTTTCAAGGTGGATGCCGATACCGCAGTGATAGCCTCGGTGACATACATCAATTCTCCTCCCTTCGTGCCCATGATAGCCGCATCCATGCGCAACAGCCGGGTGCTTATGCCCGGACTCAGCATAGGTATAGTGGGCTATGCGGTTGGCAACTATCTCGGAGTACTTATTTGCAGCCTGCTTGGTTGATGGTCTACGATAACGACAGACTCTACAACTTTCTTGTCCACTACGTCAGGTGGACGTTCCGCCTTATGTTCCGAAGCCTTCAGGTCTGCGGAAAAGAGAATGTTCCGGAAGGCGCCGCCGTCATATACGCACCGAACCACGTGAATACCCTGCTCGACGCGCTTGCGGTCCTAAGCATGGAGGAAAGGCCCGTCGTATTTGCTGCAAGGGCGGATATTTTCCGCAAGAAAGGTCCGGCAAAAGTGCTGAACTTCCTCAAGATCATCCCCATAAGCCGTATCCGCGACGGCGTGGACACCCTCGCCGAAAACGACAGGACTTTCCAGCTCGCGAGCGACACCCTGAATGCCGGGCTCCCCTTCTGCATCTTTCCCGAAGGCAGGCATAGCCAGGAACCGGGAATACTGCCTCTTCGGAAAGGCATCGCCCGCATCGCCCTGAAGGCGGCAGGCGACATGGGAAAGCCTGTGTATATAGTTCCGGTGGGCCTCGTGTATGAAGATTTGCGCATTTTCCGAACCAGCCTCAAAATCAACATAGGGGCTGCATTGCAGGTATCTCCTGTTGCCAACGAAGACTCCTCGCATGAATCGCGCCGCATCCTGCTTGACCTGCAGGACAGCCTTTCAGCCCTGACTGCTGAGAAACTCCCTCACAGAAAAGCCCAGGTCCTGTTCCTTCGCATCGTGCGGGTGCCACTCACCTTCGCCGCCGCCATTGTGATGCTGCCGGCATTCGCCATCATTTCCCTGATACTCAGGCACATCAAGGACAGGGCTTTCGACAATTCAATACGCTATGTCGCCTGCTATCTCATCAACCCGCTTATCATTCTGATTCTCAGCCTTATACTCATGGCTGCCGGAATCCTGCCTTGGTGGGGAGCCGCAGGCCTTGTAATGCTCTCGCTGATCGCCCCGTCACTGTACTACACCGGCAAATAACAGGCTATTCCTTAATAGTATCCTTCCTTTGAATCTGCAGAGTATCTCGTTGACTCGCGCAAAAAAATCAAGCACTTACGAAAAACGTAAGTGCTTGATTACCAATGGTCTGGATGAAAGGACTTGAACCTTCGACCTCCTGGTCCCTAACCAGGTGCGCTACCAACTGCGCCACATCCAGAATTTGGGATTGCAAAGATAGTAATTTTTTGAATATATTTGCAAAAAAATTAAACAAACATTTATGAGAAGAACGATTGTTTTTTGTTTTGCACTACTGCTGAGTCTGAGCGTTCAGGCAGCTGAAGGTTTCCTTAAAGGGAAACTCCTTAAGATTGAGATGAAAGACGTGATTGCAGAGAGAGGTGGCAATTCATTCAGTGTTTCTCTGGGTGGATTCGACATGAGTTCCTCCGTGTCTTTGCTGGATATGGAGCGCGCACTTGACAAAGCCGCAAAAGACAACAAGGTCGCAGCCGTTTACATCAATACCGATCATTTTCATGCAGGCTTGGCGGCAAGCGAAGAGTTGAGGCATTATCTGCTTGAACTGAGCAAGGCAGGCAAGCCTGTCATCGCATACGGCGCTTCACTGGACAATTCCTCATATTACATGGCCTCCGCCGCAGACAGGGTGTTCCTTCACCCCCAGGGAGGCGGTTCCCTCACGGGCATGAGCAGCACCCAGCCGTTTGTAAAGGACCTTCTCGACACCCTTGGCGTCGAAGTGCAGCTCATCCGACACGGCAAATTCAAATCGGCGGGCGAGATGTACATCCGCAACGACATATCCCCTGAAAACCGCGAGCAGTATGAAACAATGCTGGGCTCAATATGGAGCACAATCGCGGAAGAGATAGCCGCGTCCCGCGGAATAAAGGCAGAAGACCTGAATGCATGGGTCGACGGCCTCGCCCTCAGCACTGCAAAGACCTGGGTCGACAAAGGTCTGGTGGACGGACTGAAGTACCGCGATGAAATGGAAGAATACCTCTGCCACCTCTTCGGCACCACCGAAGCATCGGATGTCAAGACACTGGACATCAAAGAATATATCGACGACCTCAAGAAAGGTCCTGCGAAAAAGAAGATTGCAGTCATTTATGCCAACGGGGAGATCGTCCGGGATGGCGGAGACATAGTAGGAGAGGCGCTTTCCCGCACCATAGCGAAAGTCCGTGCAGATTCAAGCGTAAAGGCAGTGGTCTTCCGTGTCAACTCCCCCGGGGGAGAAGTCGTTGCGGCAGACATGATACGCCGCGAGATTGAACTCCTCGGCAAAGTCAAGCCGGTGGTGGCAAGTTACGGTGCATACGCAGCGTCCGGAGGATATCTTATCTCAGCAGGCTGCAGCAAGATATTCACCGACAACACCACACTTACAGGTTCCATCGGTGTATTCGGCATGATTCCAAGCCTTGGAAAGGCCATACGCAAGAACCTGCATGTCAATATGGTGGATATCGGCACTCACAAACACAGTTCCATGGGTTCCGGCATGAAGCCACTCACCCCTGAAGAGGAGGCCTGGTATCAGGAAGAAATCGAAGGCATTTACGATACTTTCGTGACGGTGGTATCCGAAGGCCGTTCCATGACCAAGGAAGCCGTCGACGAGATAGCGCAGGGGCGTGTTTGGGCCGGAAAAGATGCGCTCGAGATAGGCCTCTGCGACGAGAAGAACACCCTGCTCGGAGCCATCGGATACATAGCTGAAAAGAATAATCTCAAAGACTACCGCATAACGGTTTATCCCGAGAAGAAGAGCATATTCAAGGAATTCAAGGAAAGAGACAAAAAGAAGAAAGACGATCCCCTCGTAAATATCAAGAACAGTCTCAAGCCGGGTTTCAAGGCAATGGCCAGGATGCCTTACATCTCTATCGACAATATTAATTACGGCAAATAATGAAAAAGTATATACTCAGCATTTTCGCTCTCGGCCTTGCATCCTTCTGCATGTCCGCCCAGAACGACACGACAAGCACCGCAGCCAAAGACAGGCTTTCGGAAATCGAAAACATGAGCGTTGAAATCAGAAAGCACAAATCCGCAAAAAGCAGGAATGACGTTTTTGAAATCAATGCACTTTCTCATATCGGATACGGCAGGCATAAAGTCGACGGAGACGCCTTCCGGAGCAAGTTCGGTCAGTCCTACGAATTGTTTGTCAACGTTTTCGACCTGAGCATCAACCCCGTCAGCTGGCTTTCATTCAACGCCGGTGCAGATCTGAAATGGGACAGGTACATTTCTAAGAGCACCATGTTCACTGTTGGGGACGACGGAGCTTTCAGCAGCGTTGCCGGCGGAGTCTCAAACCTCAAATCACGTATTTGCACTTTCGGCATAGGCATCCCGGCCACGGTGTCGTTGCATATCGGAAGTACCAGTCTGCGCTTCGGTGCGGAAGGAACCCTCAACCTGAGCCGCTACAACAGGGTAAAGTCCGCCTACACTGTCGACGATACGAACTTCACCCGGCTTACAAAAGGCGGCAAGGTGGAGAACTTCCGCTATGCTTATCTCGCGGTCATCGACTTCGACGGCCTGGGAATCTATTACAAATACTGCCCGAAATCGTTGATCCCGGGCAGCAATATGATAGAGAAATATCAGACTATCGGTATCGTTCTTTCGATGTAGCCTACCTGATTTTGATCAGGCCCATTTCGAGTCCCCAGCATCCGTCAGTGATGATGGGGATTTTCTTTCCCCCTGCATCCTTTACATAGATAAGGCCGTCGACGAAAGTGTGGGTATGGCCACCGACAATCAGGTCGAGTCCTTTGGTCTGAGGAACGACTTCCTGATCGACGTCATAGCCAAGGTGGCTGAGAAGGATGATGAAATCGCACTTTTCCTCCTTACGCAACTGCGCAGTCCACTTGTTGATAGTCTCCACGTTGTCGAACTGCTTGATACGCTGTGCGATGGGAGCGGCGACCATTTTGTCGATCTCGGATTCCATCCCTATGATTCCTATACGCATCCCCCCGCGTTCGATAACGGCCGTAGGAGTTACATACTGCTGGAGAATGTCCGGGAACTCGCAGTTGGCGCACACTACGGGGCAGTCGATTTTGCTCAGACGTTCCGCGAGGCTCTCTATACCCTCGTCAAGTTCGTGATTGCCGAGCGTGATGCAATCATAACCGAGAGCGTTGACCATCTTTGGCTCCAGACTGCCTCCGAGTTCGCTGTGGTAGGATGTTCCCTGGTTGAAATCGCCTGCGTGGAGCATCAGAACTTTTTCGGCAGGATACTTCGCCCGGATGCTGTCGACGAACGCCGCCCTCTCGATGATGCCTCCGAGTCCGTCACTCTCGCCTCCCCGAACAGGGTCGAAATGGCTGTGAGTATCGTTGGTATGAATGATTACCAGCCGTGGCTGGCAGGCTGCAGCGGCAATGCAGACGGCAAGTATTGCAAATATCTTCTTCATAAACTAGTCCTCCTGAATCAATATGCGCCCGTCGACAAAATACTCCAGAGGCTTGCCCTGTGCTGTCATCTCCCGGATATCGGCAAGTATGGCGTCCCCGATCTTGATATCGGTGATAAGGTAATCCTGAGCCCCGCGGGCGATCTTGTACCCGTCGCCTCCGTCCAGGAGGAAGTCGATGGTGGCAACGCCGTAGAGTTTCCCGTCATCCAAAGGTTCACCGCCGATTTCGGCACTCACAAGATTCCTGTCCTTGATTACGATCCTCGCACCGGAAATGCACTGCACGCCCTTCTCGGCCATGAATTCGAAGATGCCGCGGAGTTCGGTGCCGGGAATCTGGACATAACAGAGATAATTGGCGAACGGCAGCATGGAAACTATGTCATCCAGGAGAACATCTCCCTTGGCGATGTCAACCCGGATACCTCCGGTATTCGTGATTGCGACATCGACCTTCCGTCCGGAAGGAGCGGCCAGTCTGGCCACGTCGGCGAAAAGCCTGTCGGCGATGAAATTGCCCAGAGTG
This sequence comes from uncultured Bacteroidales bacterium, assembly GCA_900317065.1. Classification (GTDB taxonomy): domain Bacteria; phylum Bacteroidota; class Bacteroidia; order Bacteroidales; family UBA932; genus Cryptobacteroides. Next base: position 5,150 of record ONFK01000019.1, on the reverse strand, counting down.
CTTTCCGGCTTGGTCCTGAGCATTGGCTCCGGAGCGTATGCAACCACTTCCTTGAGCCGTGCCATCGCTGGCTGGACGCCGATGAGGAGCTCCGCCACCACGGGCGTAGCCCCATCCTTGAACACTTCCCCGTTAGGTGAAGTATAGACGCCATTTTCAACAGTGCCGAGAGCCTCCGGGACATTGCCTGCACTGGGCACCATAACTCCGGTGCGGTGGCCGTCGATGCTGAATTTCTGCCACTTGTAGCTGTGCGAGCAGGAGCATAGCAGAGCGGCTGCCGCGCAGATGAAAACTATTTTTGCTTTAACCATTTCCAAAGATCGCTCCAACTTGATTTTTTACCGAACATCAGGATGCCGGCCTTGTATATCTTCGCCGACGCCCACGCCATGACAACGAATGTCGCGAACAGAAGCACTATGGACAGTGCTATCTCCCAGAATGCGACTCCGTACGGGATGCGGGCGAGCATGACGATCGGAGATGTGAAAGGAATGATCGAGCCCCAGAAGACCACCCCGCTGTCAGGGTTCTTGAAAGCGAAGAACACAATGAAGAAGGCGAGCATGAGGGGGATGGTCACAGGCAGCTGCAGCTGCTGCGAATCCGCCTCGTTTTCCACGGCTGATCCTATCGCAGCGTACATCGAAGCGTACAGCAGATAGCCGAGCACGAAGAAAATGAGGAAGCAGACGATCAGGGTCCCCCAGGGAATGTGGGAGAGAGTCGTGAATATCACCGCAGCTTCGCTGTTCTGCACGGCGGACATATCCACTCCCGCCATGCCGGTCTGGGCCATTTCCATCATCTCGGGAGACGAGGCCAGGTTGCCCAGTCCGAAGATCGCACTTGCTCCAAGCACGAGAACGAGCGTTAGGGCGATCCAGAGCACGAACTGGGTAAGGGCCACCAGCGCTATGCCGATGATCTTGCCGAACATCAGTTCCGTAGCCTTGACGCTGGAGACCAGCACCTCTACCACACGGGAGCTCTTTTCTTCGATCACCGAAGACATCACCGACCCTCCGAACAGGGCGATGAACATATAGATGAGCATTCCGAGGAGCATGGAAATGATCATGTAGATACCTGATTCGGATACCGTTGCCTTGCCGCTGTCGTCGAGCGTGAACTCGCTGAGATGAACGTCGGCCTTCACGTCCTTCATTATGCGGTCAAGCCCCTCGATGCCATACTGGCTGATCCTGTACTGCTCCACGGCTTTGGCCGCCTTGGAGCGTATGCTTTCGCTGAAATCCACCCCTGCGGGCTTCTTGCTGAAAGTCCGCACACTCACATTCCTGGCGGAATCCAGAGGGGAAACCACCACGAGCACATCAAAGCCACGGGCCTGGAGTTCGCCCTTGACCACTTCCGGATCCTCGCCCGTGCAATCGGTGAAGGTGGCGGCCTCGCTGTCTTCGAAATAAGGCATCACGATGCCGGAGTTGTCGATTACCGCAACCTTCTGGCTCTTTTCCTTGACACCGAGCATAAGCAGGGAAGGCAGGATGCAGATGGCTGCGAAAAGTATGGGCACTACGAATGTAGTGATGAGAAAACTCTTTTTCCGGACCTTGTTGAGGTATTCGCGGGAAATGACTATCCCTGTTTTATGCAGATTCATTTTCATTGGCCTCCCCGCCTGTTACAAGTTTGATGAAAATATCGTTCATGCGCGGCATCAGTTCCTTGTAGGAATTGACCGTCACACCCTTGTCGATGTATTTCTGCAGCACGTCGTTGCCGGCATTCTCACGGGAAACGACCTCGCTATGGCGGCCGTCGGCATCGGTATACTCGATTTCGATGTTGTTGTTGCCATACTCCCTGCGGATATCGGTGACTCCGCCCGTGATCACCAGCCTGCTCTTGTTGATGAGGGCGATGTTGTCGCAGAGTTCCTCCACGCTTTCCATATTGTGAGTGGAAAGGATGATGGTCGCTCCCTCTTCCTTGAGACGAAGGATTTCCCTGCGGATAATCTCGGCGTTTACAGGGTCGAAACCGCTGAAAGGTTCGTCGAGTATCATCAGGGAGGGCTTATGCACCACCGTGGTTATGAACTGGAGCTTCTGGGCCATACCCTTGGAGAGTTCCTCCACCTTCTTTCCCCACCAGTCCTGGATGCCAAAGCGGATGAACCACTCCTTCAGGGCTTTCTGGGCCGCCGACGCGCTCATTCCCTTGAGCTGGGCCAGATACATCGCCTGGTCGCCCACCTTCATTTTGCGATAGAGGCCGCGTTCCTCCGGCATGTATCCTATCTTTTCGACATCCGCCTGAGTGATAGGGGCCCCGCGGAAAAGAACCTCTCCGCCGTTGGGTATCGTAATTCTGTTGATAATACGTATGAGGGTGGTCTTGCCGGCCCCGTTGGGACCAAGCAGTCCGAAGATACCGCCTTCCGGTATCTCGAGGCTCACGTGGTCGAGCGCCACCTTCTCACCAAAACTTTTGCAGACTTGCCTGCATTCGATAATTGACATTGTCTTAAATGTTTTCAGAGTTTACAAATATAACCATATTTTTTTGTAATTTTGTGCAGATATGGCCAAAGGAAGCATAAATGTCGCACAGCAGTGCGAAGCTATCATAAGCGACGTCCGGTCAGGGCGTTTCGCTCCGGTTTATCTTCTGATGGGAGACGAGCCATACTATCCGGAGCTGGTCTGCCAGGCCATTGTCGACAACTGCCTGCAGGACTACGAAAAAGATTTCAACGAAACCGTCTGCTACGGGTCGGACGTTACGGCTTCCCAGATCGTGACCACGGCAAGGCGATATCCGATGATGGCCGAAAGGCAGTTGGTAGTCGTCAAGGAAGCCCAGCAGATGAAAGGTCTGGAGGATCTTGCCGTATACTGCTCGGAACCGCTCGATTCCACAGTCCTTGTCATCCTGATGCACAAGGCGTCCGCGGACAAGCGCCGTGCCTTGTACAAGGCCGTGCAGAAGACCGGCGTAGTGGTGGATTCCCCATCGATACGCGACTACGAGATTGCCCGGTGGATCAGTTCCTATTATGCGGGACGCGGGCTTGAAATCGATCCTCCTGCCGCGGCCCTGCTCGGCGAATCCGCAGGTACCGATCTTGGCGTCATTGTAGCGGAGACCGAAAAGCTTCTTCGCAATCTGCCGGAAGGCGCCACGCACATCCGTGTCGAAGATATAGAGAAGAACGTGGGCATCTCCCGCCAGTTCAGCATTTTTGAACTTGCCAGGGAACTCTCCCTCAAGAACTCCGCAAAGGCGATCAGGATTGCCACCCACCTTGGCAACGAGGCGAAATTCGCCATGCCCATGGCGGTCAGCGCACTCTATACCCACTTCTACCGCATCCTCAAGTATGAGGCGGCCCTGATGCAGAATCCCCGGATGAATCCGCAGGAGAGGGCGGCCGTACTCGGAGTGAATCCCTTCTTCGTGAGGGATTACGACGCCGCAACCCGCAATTATCCTGCGAAATCCGCGATGAAGGTGATTTCGATGCTCTGCGAATTCGACTATCTGGGCAAAGGCGGAGATGGTGCCGCACTCTCCCCCGCCGATCTGCTCATAGAACTGACAGCGAAGATTCTGAATGCCTGAACAGGATAAATACTACGACCCCCTGCGCCGCAAATGGGTGGCAGCCACTCCCGAAGAGAAAGTGAGGCAGTGGTTCATCGGCGTGCTCAGGGACAGTGCGGGCGTTCCGGAGTGGCTCATGATGAGCGAGGTGCAGATGAAAGCGGGCAGCAAGCCATGGAGGGCGGACATAATGGTTTACTCCAGGAACGGCAATCCGCTTGCCGTGGTGGAATGCAAGCGGCCGGACGTGCAGATAGATGCCGCCGTCGCCGAGCAGGCCCTTCGCTACCACTCCGTCCAGCAAGTAGCTTACATCTTCTTGACCAACGGCAAAGACACTTATGCCTACATGCGCAGCGGCTCCGCCTTCCTTCCGCTGGACCGCATTCCAACATATTCCGAAATGATTCAGCAATGTCCACAGTAACAGCCCAATACGTTCAGAAAGAGATATTCCACATAGTGAGTGACGTCGCCCGCGAAAGGAACGTGCGCGCATTCGCCATAGGCGGATATGTCCGGGACTGCTTCCTCGAACGCCCCTGCAACGATATCGACATAGTCGTCGAAGGAAGCGGGATAGACTTCGCGCGCGCCGTAGGAGAAAAAACCGGCAAGTACGTATCGTATTTCAAGAACTTCGGCACAGCCATGCTCCGCTTCGAAGGAGACGAGATCGAATTCGTGGGAGCCCGGAAAGAGTCCTACCGCCGCGAATCGCGCAATCCCATAGTCGAGAACGGCACCATCGAAGACGATCAGCTGCGAAGGGATTTCACCATCAACGCCATGGCCTTCTCCCTCCAGGAAGAGGATTTCGGCGCGCTCGTCGATCCTTTCGGAGGCATACGCGATCTTGCCGCGGGCATCATCCGCACGCCCCTCGACCCGGACACGACCTACTCGGACGATCCCCTGCGCATGCTGAGGGCGGTCCGCTTCGCCACGAAGCTGAGCACCCCCGAACACCGGTTCACCATAGTCCCCGAATCCATGGAGTCCATGCGGAGAATGGCCCCGAGAATGGAGATACTCACCAAAGAGAGGATAGCGGAAGAGCTCAACAAGATGCTCCTCTGCGACCATCCTTCCATGGCATTCTACCTGATGGACGAGGCCGGACTCCTGCCTTACGTGCTGCCTCAGATTACGGCTCTGAAGGGAGTGGAGACCATTGACGGACGCGGGCACAAAGACATTTTCGCCCACACCCTCGCCGTGCTCGACAATGTGGCGGAAGCATCCGGCAATCTCTGGCTCCGCTGGGCGGCGCTCCTCCACGACATAGGGAAGGCGCAGGTCAAGCGTTACGACCCGAAACTCGGCTGGACCTTCCACGGGCACGATGTGGTCGGCTCGAAAATGGTTCCCAGAATCTTTTCTTCGCTGAAGCTCCCGCTCGACGACAAACTGAAGTTCGTCAAGAAGATGGTGTGGCTGCACATGCGTCCCATCGCCCTGGTGGACGAAGAGGTGACCGACTCCGCCGTCCGCAGGCTGCTGTTCGACGCCGGCGACGACATCGACGACCTGATGACGCTGTGCAACGCCGACATCACATCGAAGAACCCGGC
>ONFK01000083.1 GCA_900317065.1 uncultured Bacteroidales bacterium | reverse complement strand
GGGCGCGCTCCACGAAGGCGTCCTGCTCGGCTCCGGGAAAGGCTTCGTCCGTGCAGTGGGTATGGGTGTCGACGAAGGTCATCATCCTGCAAAGTTACTATTTTCTTGCATTGATGGTACACCGTTGCATCAGGTCGATGCAGATGAAACCGTCCGTCTCGAGCTGCATCGCGATGCGGGCCACCTCGTTGTAGGGCTCTCCGCTGCGGTAGCACAGTTCCTCCAGCTCGATTCCGCGGTTTTCCGCTATCAGCGCGGCGATCCGGGTGAAGGAATCGAGGCCGAGGGTGTCCAGCCGCGCCCCGTAGAAGGCTGCGACGCTTTCCGCGAAGCCGGCCTTCCTGCGTATGTCGAACTTCCCGAGCCCGAGCTGTTCGCCAAGCCCTTCGAGCCCGCAGACGGCCTGGGCGCAGCCGCTGCGGATGAGGGCGTTGCAGCCGGCGGAACGGATGTCGTCCACCCTCCCCGGGAGGGCGAAGACCTCCCTCCCGTAACTGTCTGCCAGCCTGCATGTTATCAGTCCTCCGCCATTGGCCTTCGATTCCACCAGCACCGTGCAGGCGGCAAGCCCCGCGATTATCCTGTTCCGCCGCACGAAGGTGAACGCGACGGGCGACGTGCCGGGCGGATAGTCGGTTACCACCGCGCTCGCCGGGGCCTCCCTGATGCGCTCCGCCGCCTTCCTGTGCGCCGCGGGATATATGCTGTCGATGCCGCAGGGGAGCACCGCAATCGTCGGGAGCCCGCAGTCCAGGGCGGTGAGATGCGCGGTGATGTCCACCCCGTAGGCCAGTCCGCTGACTATGCACGGGCGGGACGGCGCCTGCGCGCAGGTCTCCACTATCTTCCGCGTCCATTCCCTGCCGTAGGGGGAGATGTCCCTAGTGCCTACCACCGCGACCGCCGGCCTGCCGGAGAAGATTTCTCCCGGCTCCGAACGGCTGCTGTAGTAAAGCCCCGCCGGACAGTCCGGGCAGTCCCGCAGCAGGGCGGGGAAGTCTTCCTCCGTGCAGGCGATGTAGCGGAAACCCCTGGCGGAGAGCGCCTCGAGCTCGGCGGAGGCGGCATCCAGCGCCGCCCTGCATATTTTCCCCCGGTATTTGCTGTAGGGCCCCAGCACGGCGTCGGCCTCTTTCGGGGATAGGTCGAACACTGCGGAGGCGGACCCGAGCCTGGACACCAGCCCCGAAACATAAAGCGGCTCATAGCCGAAAATCCTTCCGAGCGCGGCCGCGCTCACCCTCTCTTTGAATCTGTCTTCCATACCGCAAGATAGACAGAAAAAAGAATCCCCCGGGGGTACGGCCGGGGGTAAAATCTGAAATTCATGTTTGCCTGTGCCTAATCCACTATCAGCAAGGCATCTCCGTAAGGACCGAAGCGATAGTCTTCCTTGAGCGCCACGTCGTATGCGTTCATCACGTTCTGGTAGCCGCCGAAGGCCGCCACGCACATGAGCATGGTGGATTCCGGACGGTGGAAGTTCGAAACGAATGCGTCCGGGATGGAAAAAGTGTAGGGAGGGAAGATGAACTTGTTGGTCCAGATGTCGTTCGCCTTCACTTCGTTGGTGGTGGTCACGTAGGTCTCGAGGGCGCGCGCTACGGTGACGCCCACGGCGAGTATCTTGTGCCCGGCCTTCTTGGTGGCGTTGATCTTTGCTGCGGCCTCTTCCGAGATGATCATGCGCTCCCCGTCCATGCGATGCTTGGAGAGGTCTTCCACATCCACTCTGCGGAAGTGCCCTATGCCCATGTGCACGGTGATGAAGGTCTTGTCGATGTCGCTGAGGATCATGCGGTTGAAGAGCTCGCGGCTGAAGTGCAGGCCGGCTGCGGGAGCCGAAACGGCGCCTTCGTGCGCGGCGAATATGGTCTGGAAGTTCTCCGCGTCCTCGGGTGTGGGGTCCTGCTTCACCCATTCGGGAACGGGCGTCTTGCCCAGGGCGAACAGGTTGGCCTTGAACTCGTCGTAAGGACCGTCGTAGAGGAAGCGCAGCGTCCTGCCGCGGGAGGTGGTGTTGTCGATGACCTCGGCCACCATGCTCTCGTCTTCGCCGAAGTAGAGCTTGTTGCCGATGCGGATCTTGCGGGCGGGCTCCACGATGACGTCCCAGAGCTTCTGCTCCTTGTTCAGTTCGCGGAGCAGGAAGACCATGATGTCGGCGCCGGTCTTCTCCTTCTTTCCGAGAAGCTTGGCGGGGAAGACCTTCGTGTCGTTGAGCACGAAGAGGTCGCCCTTCCCGAAATAATCGATGATATCCTTGAACAGACGGTGCTCGATCTCTCCTGTTTTCCTGTGGAGGACCATAAGCTTGCACTCATCCCTCCAGCGGGTGGGCTCGGTTGCGATGCGGCTCTGCGGGAGGTCGAATTTGAATTGCGAAAGTTTCATTTTTCAGCGGGATGATACTTTGATTATACGACAAAGCCCCCGCAAAAGTTTCACAGTGAGAAACTTTTTTATACCCTCGCCTCGCGGAAGACTTCAAGAATCGAGGGATATGTGTCTGCAAGGAAGGGAGGAAGGCTCGATTTCGCCACCCAGCTCGCCTTCGTGATGTCCTCCTCCCGCTGTGGCGTGAGGTTCACCGGATCGGTGTAAAGCATGTCGTACCACCAGGTGTGCTTGGGTCCCTGAGTTCGAGTTTGTCCACCCCCGTTTCTTCCTGCACCTCCCTCAGGGCGGTGGTGCGTATGTCCTCTCCGTCCTCCTGATGCCCTTTGGGCAGGTCCCATAAGCCGTTCCGCTTTATGAGCAGATAGTCCCCGCGACGGTTGCTCACCAGCCCTCCGGCGGCGTTCACCTCCTTGAACTCGGCGCACAGGCGGTGGTAGACCTTGTCGGTATTCGGGGCCGGAATATATATCCTGGCAAGCTCCTTGGACGACTCGAACATCAGCACTAGGGTGTGGATGTCGATTTTCTCGCCGAGATGGAACTCCACGGCATTCGGGTCCGCAAGGGCCTGGTCTCCCGGCTCGCAGATAATGATTGAGCGTTTCTCGAAATATATCCGGTGCATATAAAAATTGCTATCTTTGCGACAGATTGCAAATTTAGTAATTTTACTCTTATGAGCGCACAATACAGCAGCAAACACGGGATAGTCTCCCGCCCGCAGGCCGAACTCTACATGGCCTTCACCGACATGCGAAACTTCGTTTCCATGCTTCCGGAAGACAAACGCCGGGATGTCACCGCGGACTACGACACCATCTCCGCGACGGTACAGGGCTTCACCATCGGGGTGAAGGTCACCCGCCGCGAACCCTATATGTATATAGAGCTTCAGGACAACGGGGCTCCCTTCAAGTTCATGGTTTCCCTCCACTTCGACGTGGCGGAAGACCCGGGCAAGACCGATTTCCACATCGACCTGCTGGCCGACCTGAACCTCATGATGAAGATGATGCTCGGAAACAAGCTCAAGGATGCCCTCGACAAACTCGTGGACGGTCTGGTGGCGGTTTCCGAAGGACGCATGCCCGAGGGTATGCCGGAGGGATTCAAGTTCTGATGGCGGGGGCGTCCACTTCCATAAGGCTCAATCCTTTCAAGGGATGCGACGGTCCGGAAGGCGCTCCGGTGCCGTGGAGTCCCTACGGCCGCATCCTCTCCGAACGTCCCAATTTCACCCTCGACCCCCTCTTCCACGCCGGCTGCTACTATGTGCAGGACAGCAGCGCGATGTATGTCGGGCACTTGTTTCGCAAGCTGGCCCTCGGCGTCTCAGCGTGCCCTGCGGAGACCGGGACCTTGCGTGTCCTGGACCTCTGCGCCGCTCCGGGAGGAAAAACCACGGACATTGCCGCATCCCTGCGCGAAGCCTGCGGTGACGCCTTCGAACTCACGGCGAACGAAGTGATGAAGGCGCGCGTCTCCGTGCTGGCGGACAACGTCGGCGTCTGGGGCGACCCCAACGTGACCGTCACCAGCGTGGATCCTGCGGTGATAGGCCGCACGATGAAAGGCTACTACGACGTGCTGGTGGCGGATGTCCCCTGCAGCGGCGAAGGGATGTTCCGCAAGGATCCCCGTGCGGTCGCCGAGTGGAGCCCGGAACTCCCGGGAATCTGCGCCGCCCGCCAGCGCCGCATTCTCGCGGACGTCTGGCCCGCCCTGAAGAAAGGAGGACTGCTCATCTACTCGACCTGCACCTACGAAGACTGCGAGAACGATTCCAACCTCGAATGGGCTGCCAGCGAGCTGGGAGGGGAGATAATCCCCCCGGAGAACGAGTTCGCGCAGCATGGCGTCAGGCTGACGCGCTGCGGCAATCTCCTGCGTGCAGGTGAGGTGCCGGGCGAAGGACAGTGGGCCGGAGCCCTGCGCAAGACCTCCGAGGCCCCGTCCGCACGATGCAGGACCGCCGATCTGAGGCCCCTGGAGAGCCGTCTGCAAATTTTTGACGAATCCGTGCCAAGAGTGGAACTGGATTTGCAGCAGGCACTGCGTTATCTGCACAGGGACACCTTGTTCCTGCCGGACGCTCCCCGCGGAATGCTGACGGTGTGCTACCGTTCGCATCCCCTCGGTTTTGTGAAGAATCTCGGCTCGAGATGCAACAACCTGTATCCCAAGAGCCGGCGTATCCAGATGGATGTATGAAAAAGACGATAACTATACTGATGCTGGCCTTGTGCTGCGCAGGCTTTGCCCAGGACGCGGCCAGGTTCAAGGAAAAATACGACAGGCAGGTGCGTAACGTCGGTGCGGACGGCGTCGGCGTGGAGTACATACTCGACAAATGGGCCGAGGCCTTCCCCGACGACCCCGACATGCTCGAAGGCCGTTACAGCTACTACTTCGCCAAATCCCGCTCGGAGGAGGTGCAGAAGGTGGACGCCCCCAAGTATCTTGGCAACAAGCCCGTCATCACCCTCAGGGACAGTCTCGGCCGTCCGGTGAACTATTTTACGGTGCCGGTATTCAACGACTCCCTCTTCCGCATCAGCCAGAAGTGCATCGACCGCGCCATCGAACTGGCTCCGGACGTGCTCATCTACCGTTTCGACAAGATCAGCGCCCTGGCGGCCTACGAGAAGGACAGCCCGGACATGGCGGCCACCGCCATGCTGGACCTCATCGACTATGACGCGTCCGCGCACCCCGCATGGATATTCGAGGGGGAGACGGTCAGCCGCGCCGATTTCGAGGCCGCGGTGCAGGAATACTGCTACCTTTTCTACAGGACCGGCAGCGCCAATTCCTATGAATCTTTCCGCATCCTTTCCGAGCGCATGCTCAAGGCGAATCCTAAATCCACGCTCTTCCTGAACAACCTCGGAGCCTACTGGCAGGTTGTGAAAAGAGATGACAAAAAGGCCGCGAAGTATTACAAGAAGGCGCTCAGACTGAACCCCGGCGACGAGACCGCGACGGCCAACCTTGCACTAATAGAGAAAAACAAGCAAAAGAAAAAGTGATATGAAAAAGTTGATTTTGTGTATGCTTCCAATGATGATGCTGGCAGCAGCCTGCCAGAACAAATCCGGGGAGAAAGTCCCCGCCATCGACCTCGCCAACCTCGACACGACGGTTGCTCCGGGCGATGACTTCTACAAATATGCGACGCACGGTTGGCAGGAAGCCAATCCCCTCGGCGCAGAATACAGCCGTTTCGGAACCTTCGACCAGCTCCGCGAGAACAATGTCACCCGCCTTAACGACCTCTTCGCTTCGATGGCGGACATGGAGACGAAGAAAGGCAGCATAGAGCAGAAGATAGTCGACCTCTACAAGCAGGGTCTCGACTCTACCCGCCTCAATACCGAAGGCGCCGCTCCCCTGCAGAAGTACATAGCTGAAATCCAGGCCATCGCAGACAAGAAGGCCTTTGCGCAGGCCCTTGCGAAACTCCATCTCGACGGAGAAGGCGGGCTCTTCGGAGTATTTGTCGAAGCCGACCTCATGGACAGTGACAGCCAGATCCTCTACATCAGCCAGGGCGGCCTCGGAATAGGCGACCGCGACTACTATGTCAAGAGCGAGAACGCCGCCATCAAGGAGGGTTACCGCATCTTCCTTAACAAGGTCCTGACCCTCGCCGGTGTCGAGAACGCCCAGAGCGTCGCCGACAACACGGTGGCCGTCGAGGATTATCTTGCCGAGAATTCCTGGACCAGGGAGCAGGAGCGCGACTTCACCAAGCTCTACAATCCCATGTCCACCGGGCAGATAGTCGAGGCCTATCCCGGCTTCGACTTCGCGGCCTTCTTCGAGGCCGGCGGACTGCCCGCGCAGGAGAAGATAATCGTCGGCGAGCCTTCCTTCTTCAAGGCTCTCAGCGACTATGTGGCCGCCACCGACCTCCAAGTGCTCAAGGACTACCTGCTCGCGCACCTCGTCAGCGGCGGATGCGGAGCCCTGAGCGACGACTTCTACGCAGCCCAGTTCGATTTCTACTCCCGCCAGATGGCAGGCATCCAGGAGCACAAGCCCCGCTGGAAGAGGGCCATGTCCGTCCCCAACGGAGTTCTCGGCGAGGCTGTCGGCAAGATGTATGTCGACCGCTACTTCCCCGAGTCTTCCAAGAAGCGGATGCTCGCCCTCGTGAAGAACCTGCAGGTGGCCCTCGGCCAGCACATCGATTCGCTCGACTGGATGGGTGACGAGACCAAGGCGAAGGCCCACGAGAAACTCGACAACTTCACCGTCAAGATAGGATATCCCGACAAGTGGAAGGACTACAGCACCCTCGAGGTGGATCCCGAAAAGAGCTACTACGAGAACCTCCGCGCCGCAAGCCGCTGGTATGTCGCCGACAATCTTTCCAAGCTCGGCAAGCCCACGGACAAGACCGAATGGGGCATGACTCCCCAGACCGTGAACGCCTACTACAACCCCACCACCAACGAGATCTGCTTCCCCGCAGCCATCCTTCAGCCTCCGTTCTTCAATCCTGACGCCGACGATGCGGTCAACTACGGCGCAATCGGCGTGGTGATCGGCCACGAGATGAGCCACGGCTTCGACGACCAGGGCCGCCTCTTCGACAAGAACGGCAACATGACCAACTGGTGGACCGACGAGGACGACGCCAAGTTCCGTGCGAAGGCCGAGAAGCTCGCAGCCCAGTTCGACGAGGTGGAAATCCTGCCCGGCGTGCATGCCAACGGCCACTTCACCCTCGGCGAGAACATCGGCGACCACGGCGGACTCAGCATCGCTTACACTGCCATGGAGAACGCCCTCGCGGGCAAGAACCCCGGCCTGATCGACGGCTTCACCCCCGCACAGCGCTTCTACATCGGTTATGCCACCGTATGGGCGCAGAACATTACCGACGAAGAGAAGGCCCGCCTCACGAACACCGATCCCCACTCCCTTGCGGAGAATCGCGTGAACGTGTCGCTGCGCAACTTCGGCACCTTCTTCGAGGCCTTCGGCATCAAGGAGGGCGACCCCATGTTCCGTCCGGAGGAAGAGCGTGTCCACATCTGGTAGTTTCATAGCCTTCCGGATAAACTTCAAGGGAAGGATGGCAGTCATTTCGGTGGCTGTCTCCTTCCTTGTAATAATATTGTCCCTCGCCATCTCCTCCGGTTTCCGCAGGGAGATACGCGACGGCATCTCGTCGCTTACGGGCGACATCCAGCTCACCAGCCCGCAGGCGAACGCCTACGGAAGCGACGTGAGCGTCAACGCCGAGCCTTCCTTCCTCGGGGGCATCCTGGAGATGAAGGGGGTCGAGGCCGTGACTCCGGCGGTCTACCGCGCCGGCATAGTGCAGAACGGCGGCGACCTGCAGGGCGTCATGTTCAAGGCCGTGCCCTCCGCGGACACCATCCCCCTGCGGGTGGGCATCCCCCGCAGTCTCGCGCGCACCCTTCGCCTTGCGGAAGGGGATGAACTCCGCGCATATTTCATAGGGGAGAGGGTGCAGGTGCGGAAGTTCACCGTCGGCAGCATCTACGAAGGAATCAGCGACAACTCCGGCAACCCGGTGGTGCTCGCCTCCATCGACGACCTCCGCCGCGTTAACGGCTGGGAAGAAGACAAGGCCTCCGCACTGGAAATCACCCTCTCGGACCGCTTCCGCAGCCGCCGCGCCGAGAAGGACAAGGCCGTCGCCATAGCCGGTTACGCCTATGGCGGCAGCACGGACGACGACGATCCGGTAATGGCGGTCGCCGCGGTCGACAAATACTACAACATCTTCGACTGGCTGGACCTCATCGACTTCAACGTCCTGGCCATTCTGGTCCTGATGATACTGGTGGCCGGATTCAACATGGTCTCCGGGCTGCTGATACTGCTGTTCCGGAACATCTCCACCATTGGCACCCTGAAGGCCATGGGAATGGATGACAGGAGCATCGCCGGAGTTTTCCTGCGCGTCGCCGCAAAGGTGGTGGCACGGGGCATGCTCATAGGCAACGCCGTCGCCCTCCTGTTCTGCCTGGTGCAGCATCTCACTCATTTCGTGCATCTCAATCCGGACAACTATTTCGTGTCCTATGTGCCCGTGCGGGTCGATCTGCCGCAACTCCTGCTGGTCGACGCCCTGGCTTTCGCGGCCATAATGCTGATAATGCTGCTGCCCTCGCTTTTCATCGCGAGAGTGGACCCTGCCGATACCGTCAGGGTGAAGTAAATAAAAATTAGTAAATTTGCAGGCTGTGTCCATGCTTTCGAAATACTGGTTTCCCGCTGCCGTGGTGTCCGTCGCCATGGCGGCCACCGTCGCGACCACCGATCCTGTCGAAAGCAGCTACACCGTCTTCAACGCCGGGCTGAGCGAAACGGTCTCACCCCTTCAGGACACCGTCAAGTATCCCCTCGGCGCCTACAAGCTCCGCCGCAGGGGGGATTTCTCGGCCGAATCCCTTCCGGACAGCGTCCTCCGGGCACTCGGCATCACCATCGACTTCGCCGACGAGAACGACACCACGCCGCGTCTGACGGCCCGCGACACCACCGTGGTGCCGGATTCCCTCCGTTACACGGATCCCTTCCGATATAAGTATTACGTTGCGCTGATAGATTCCCTCACCCATAGGATCGTGAGCGACTCCCTCCTCAAGTCTTACCAGATGCTCATGGCGTCGGCGGACACCATCCAGGCCCGCCTGGATTCCTCCGACCGCCACATGCTGGACTCCCTCTATTACCGGGATTCCACCATCCGCGCCCGCGAGGCCTTCCTCGCCTGGTACAACGGCCTCAGCAAGGAGGAACGCAAGAAATACGACCTCGACCAGAAAATGAAGGCCAAGCAGGCCCGGACGGATTCCCTCAAGGCGATCAAGGAAGAGAAACTGGCCGTGCGCGACAGCATACGCGAGAACACCCCCCGGGTGCTGCAGACCTTCGCGATACCGGATTCCCTGCAGTACAAGCGCATCATCACCTGGCCTGTCGACCAGGAATTCCACGATGTGAAGGCGCGCGTGCCGGACACCACCTACAACCATTACTTCTACGACTACGCATTCCGCCGCGAGGACGTGAACTCCACCTGGCTGGGAGTGGCGGGTTCGGCCGTCCAGCCCTACAACTACTTCCGGCGCCGCAGCGGGGATGAACCGGAATTCTACTCCTGGTTCTCTTCCTGGAGCTATTCCGCGAAGAATCTTCCCATGTACAATACCAAGACTCCGTACACCGAACTTGCATACTGGGGAACGCTGCTGGCGGACGAAGAAAAGGAATCCG
>ONFK01000063.1 GCA_900317065.1 uncultured Bacteroidales bacterium | reverse complement strand
ATCCTGGATTACTCCGGAGACGAAAAGACGGGCAAGCCCGTAGGGGTGGATCTCCAGGAGCAGAAAATCACCCTGCCGCTGCTGGGAGCGCTGTCGGCGTCGGCCGACGAGGCGCAGTGGCGGAAGAAGATACACGACATCCCCACGCATCCGGAGTACTGCGGGCAGATCCGCCGTTTCGTGCTCTCGGAGGGCGGCGTGGAGTATGCCGAAGAGAAACTTAACGCCTATGTGGCGGAGGCCCTGCAGGCCCTGGAAGTCTTTCCCGACTGCCGGGAGCGGGAGATTCTCGCCTACATAGCTGAAGACAACGCAGTCCGGATAAAATGAGCGGAATTCTCGACACCCTGTGCCGTATGGTAGACAGCGGCCGCGTTCCCCACGCCCTTCTCCTGCACGAGGATGACGGGGGAGGAGGCGTAGCCGTCGCGATGCAGTTCCTGCAGCACCTCTACGGCGGCAATCCCAGGGTGGCGAAGATGATACATCCGGACATACATTTCATCTTTCCGCTGGTGCAGGCGGGGGATTCCGTGTCGGAGCAGTATGCCAGGGAGTGGCGTGCGCTGGTGCAGGAGAATCCCGCCTTCAGCGAGGGGGATCTCTACGAGGCCCTGGGCTTCGAGGGCAAGAACACGGTGATTGCGGTGAAGGAGGCGAACGCCATGCTGCGCATGCTCAGCCAGTACTCCCTCGAGGGCGGCTACACCACCGTCCTCATCTATCTGCCCGAAAAGATGAATTCCGTGGCTGCGAACAAACTGCTGAAGATCCTGGAGGAGCCGCCGCAGCAGACGTTGTTCCTGATGGTGACGCACGCGCCGGAGAGGCTGCTGCCCACCATCCTTTCGCGCTGCCAGCTCTTCCGTGTGGATTCGGGCACGGACGCCTCCGAGGTCACTCTCCGCTACGACGACGGCGGGCTGCTGGCGGAGCTGATGCAGGCCGCGATTTCGAGGAATCTCTCCGCGGCGCTGGAGGTGGGCGAACAGCTCGCGGAGCTGCCTTCGCGCGACAGCATGCGTGCTTTCTGCCGCTATGCCGCCGAGAAGATGCGGCGCGTCTTCCTCGTGCAGCAGGGGCTGCCTCAGCTTGCGGGAGACGACGCCCAGGCGCGCGAATGGGCCGCCGCCTGCAAGAAGAGTTTCCCGCGCAAGGCGCTGGAGGCCCTGGACAAGGCATCCGCCCTGATTGGAAGGAATGTGAACCAGAGAATCCTTTTCACGGACTTCGTGAACAGGATTTACGTCAATATATAGTTTTATGGATAACGAAAGCATAAGGATGGACTGCAACCGGGGATGCGTCTGCACTACGGACCTCACCACCGGGGAGGAACATTTCACATACCGCGAGGGCTGCTGCAAGCTCCGCGACCACAACTATCTGGCCGGCATTCCGGACCAGAGTTTCAAGGACATCTTCGAGGTGCGTTTCAAGAATACCCGCAAGGGTTTCTACCGCAATGCCTCCGGGCAGAACGTCAAGCTCGGCGACATGGTCATCGTCGAGGCGACGACCGGCTGCGATCTCGGCATTGTCACTCTCGAGGGGCCTCTGGTGGGGCGTCAGCTCAAGTGCAAGGGTGTAGATCCTTCCGTCGTGGAACTGAAGAAGATATACCGCAAGGCCAAGCAGAACGACATCGAAAAGTGGCAGGAGGCAATCGCCCGCGAGCAGGATACCATGATCCAGGCGCGCCGCATCGCTGCGGAGATGGGGCTGGAGATGAAGATTGGCGACGTTGAGTTCCAGGGGGACGGCAGCAAGGCCATCTTCTATTACATCGCCGACGGGCGCGTGGATTTCCGCCAGCTGATCAAGGTCTTTGCCGAGGAGTTCCGCATCCGTATAGAGATGAAGCAGATCGGGGCGCGTCAGGAGGCCGGTCTCATCGGCGGTCTAGGCGTCTGCGGACGGGAGCTTTGCTGTGCTCGTTACATCACCAATTTCAAGAGTATCTCCACTGCGGCTGCGCGCGTGCAGGATCTGTCGCTTAATCCGCAGAAGCTGGCGGGGCAGTGCGGCAAACTGAAGTGCTGCCTGAATTACGAAGTCGCCGTGTATCAGGATGCCCAGAGCCGCATTCCGCGTGTGGCGGAGCCTCTGGAGTTCGAGGACGGCTTTGCCTATCTGCGCAAGACCGACATTCTCAAGGAGGTCATGTATTTCTCGTACGACAAGCATTCGGACGCCGATCTTTATGCGCTGGATGCGGCTGATGTGCGGGAGATTATCAAGATGAACCGTAACGGTGTGAAGCCGGAGTCGCTCAAGTCGGATCCCGAGCCGTCCGTTCCCGAGTTTGTCACGGCCGTCGGCGACGACAGTATTTCGCGTTTCGATGCTCCCCGCAAGAAGGGGAAGCGTCGCAAGAAGGGCGGCCGGAAATGATAGCGCGTCATAGTTCCGGTGCGGATATTCTTGCCGCAGCGCCGTCAGGATTCCCTGCGGCTGCCGGAGTCATTCCCGTCTTCGCCGAAAAAAGGCTCAGCCGGAAAAGCTCCGGTCAGCCATCGCAACGCTCCCGCACCCTGCCGGCTGAAGTTCATGCCGCAGCTCCGTCAGGATTCCCTGCGGCTGCCGGAGTGCTCCCGGTCCTACAGGAAATGACCGACCGGGAGCAAAAAAGGCCGAAAATGCTCCCAGTCCTACAAAAATTTACCGACCGGGAGCACTTTGCGAGGATTCTGCGACCGTTTTTTTCGGCCGTCGTGATGCTGGCGCTGGCAGCATGCAGCCGACCGGCATCGTACGAGCAGTTTATAAAGGCGGAAAATGCCCGTGATGGCGTTTATGAATTCGCCATCCCCGCCACCATCCTCACCTCCGCTTCCTCCGTGAATACCACGGCTCACACGGCTTCCGCTGCCGCCGCGGCACCTGCCCCGACCTTCGACATCTCCCTCTATACCGCCCCCCTGGAGAATGCCCTTCAGCTGGACATCCTCTGGCTGGGACTTCCTTCCGGAGACCTGTCGCATTTTTCGTCTGAAATGCCGCAGGTCCCCTCCGAAAACGGGGGACCTGGCGCAAATATGCCCCAAAATGCTGCAGATACCACCAAAATAGACACGACCTGCAGCAATAATGGCGTTTTATGCGGCAGGTCGGCGCCGGGGCCTCGAATCATTCATGAAGAAAGTGTCTGGTTCCCGGCTGGGGAATACCGGGTGCTGTACCGCAATGGGCTTGCTCTCGGGAATGTCCCGGAACCCTGCGCGTCGCAGGACACCGCCGGCATCCCGGGCGGCACACATGCCACTCCGGCCCCGCGCATCATACTGAAAATCAAACCGGTCAATCCGCCCGGGTCCTTCCGCGGCCTCGGCATAATCTGCAAACGAAACGATGGGACACGATAAACTCCGCAAATTCGCCGAAAACGAGACTTTCCGCTGCCTGCTCCAGCCATCCGCAGAGCAGGTGCTCTCGAAGGGATACGCCAATCTCACCGACCACCCTGTCAAAGGGCATTGGATCGAGCAGATGTTCGGCGGGCATCAGGGCGACATAGTGCTCGAACTCGGCTGTGGCAAGGGGGAGTACACCCTGGAACTTGCACGCCGCAATCCCGACAAAAACTACATAGGCGTCGACATCAAGGGTGCTCGTCTCTGGCGCGGAGCAAAGACCGCTACGGCGGAAGGACTGCCGAACGTGGCATTTCTCCGCACGCGCATCGAGTTCATCACCGCTTTCTTCGGACCCGGCGAGGTTTCGGAAATCTGGCTGACTTTTTCCGATCCCCAGCTGCGTGCCAGCGAGAACAAGCGTCTGTCATCCGCGATGTTCCTGGATCGCTACCGCAGTTTCCTGAAGCCGGACGGAATCATCCATCTCAAGACCGACAGCCGCTTCCTCTTCGAGTACACCCGTGCCGTAGCGAATGTGAACGGCCTGCCCGTCCTCGCCGAAACCACCGATCTTTACGGCGACGGTCAGGGGCAAAGTACTATGCCCCTTCCTCCCGAGGTACGCGAGGTGCATACCTTCTATGAATCCATGTTCCTGGAGATGGGCCTCCCTATCACCTATATGGAATTCCGTCCGTGGAAAGAAGGGACCTATCTGAACCCTCGCGATCCTGAGGACTTCGACTCCGCCCTCTGGCGCGAACTCGAAGGCCCCCGCCGCTCCTTCGGACATCAGAATCAGCCGGGCAGATAAGTCGCTGATATTCAAAGAATTGCTGGAAACAAATCGGCAGATTTTGCCGATTTGTTTCCAGCAAAATATTGATAGTCAAGCAGTTGGCTGCCCGGGTAAAAACAATTTTGTGAATAACGGAAGAATAGCTAAATTTGCATAATATGAACAAGGAAAGCAAATGGGTGGTCAGCGATCCTGCTCCGGCCGACAAGGTGAATCGCCTTGCAGCGGAGGTCGGGATCGACAAGGTGCTCGCGGAACTCCTCGTCAAACGTGGCGTGGAGACCTTCGAGCAGGCCCGCGCTTTCTTCCGTCCCAGTCTCGACAATCTCCACGATCCCTTCCTCATGAAGGATATGGACAAGGCCGTGGATCGCCTGCATCAGGCAATTGCCGGCAATGAGAAAATCCTCGTTTACGGCGATTACGACGTGGACGGCACGACGGCGGTGAGTCTGGTGTACTCCTTCATCAAGCGATACACCGACCTTGTGGACTTCTACATCCCCGACCGTTACGACGAAGGGTACGGAGTATCCGCCAAGGGCATCAGGTGGGCCGCCGAGAACGGATTCGGACTGATCATCACCCTGGACTGCGGCATCAAGGCCATCGAGAAGGTGGACCTCGCCAAATCCCTCGGGGTGGACGTTATCATCTGCGACCATCATCTCCCCGAACTCGAACTCCCCAAGGCCATCGCCGTGCTGGATCCCAAGCGCGAGGACGATACCTATCCCTTCGACGACCTCTGCGGATGCGGAGTGGGATTCAAACTCGTGCAGGCATACGCCCAGAAGCATGAGATCCCCTTCGAGACCCTCATCCCCCTGCTGGACCTGCTGGTAGTGAGCATCGCCTCTGACCTCGTGACGGTGGTGGGGGAGAACCGCATCCTCGCATACTACGGCCTCAAGCGCCTTAACGAGAGCCCCCGCAAGGGCTTGCTCGCGATGATAAATCTCTCCAAGCTCGAGCCCGGGCACATAACCGTCGACGACATCGTGTTCAAGATAGGCCCCCGCATAAACGCTGCCGGCCGCATGGAAACCGGGCGCCTGGCGGTAGAACTTCTCACCGCGACCGAAACGGGAAAGGCGATGATAGTGGGTGAGAAGATCAACAACAACAACAACGAGCGCAAGAATGTGGACCGCGAGATCACAGCGGAGGCCCTGGAGATGGTGGAGACGGGCAATTGTCTCGCACGCGAGCACGTCACCATCGTTTACAATCCCAAATGGAACAAGGGAGTCGTGGGGATAGTGGCCTCGCGACTGGTGGAGGCCTACTTCAAGCCGACCGTCGTGCTCACCAGCAGCAACGGTTTCGTGACGGGGTCCGCGCGCAGTGCCGGCAAGTTCGACCTTTACGCTGCCATCGAAAGCTGCGCGGACCTTATGGAGAACTTCGGCGGCCACACCTATGCCGCCGGGCTCACGCTCACATCACCACCGACATGCTTACGCCCGTGGTGGAGATAGATTCGGAGCTGAATTTCTCGCAGATAACCCCCAAGTTCTTCCGCATACTCAAGCAGTTCCAGCCCTTCGGCCCGGGCAATCACAACCCCATCTTCATGACCCAGGGCGTGTATGACGCCGGCGACGGACGCCGCGTGGGAGCGGGCGGAGCGCACATGAAACTCGATCTCATCCAGGAAGACCAGCCCTACCACAAAGTGCCGGCCATCGCATTCAATCTGGCGGACTACTATGAATACGTGAAGGAAGGCAATCCCGTGGACGTCTGCTACGCCATCGTGGAGAACTACTTCGCCGGCAACACCTTCACCCAGCTGCGCATCCGGGATATGCGCAAGGGCGAGGATATCATATGAACCAGACAGAACAGAATTCTTTGTACGACGGCCTGGAAAGAATGTCCACTGCAGACCTGCTGACGGGCATCAACTCCGAAGACTGCAAAGTGCCCCTGGTGGTGTCCGGATGCATTCCCGCCATCGGACGTTTCGTGGACAGTGCAGTGGAGCGTATGCGCAGGGGCGGGCGCGTCTTTTACATCGGAGCGGGGACCAGCGGGCGCCTCGGCGTCACCGACGCCTCGGAAATCCTGCCGACTTACGGGCTCGACGGCGTTTTCATAGGGATCATCGCCGGAGGAGACAGGGCCATACGCCGGGCCGTGGAAGGTGCGGAAGATGATCCCGAGCAGGGATGGAACGATATCCTGGCTTTCAGCCCCGGGCCGGAAGACAGCGTGGTGGGCATCAGTGCTTCGGGCTCTGCACCATACGTCATCGGCGCCATCCGCAAGGCCAGGGAACAGGGCATGCTCACCGCCTGCATTACATGCAACGACAACGCCCCCGTGTCCGCCGAGGCGGAGATTCCTATAGTCGCCGTGGTGGGGCCGGAGTTCGTCACCGGGAGCACCCGCATGAAGGCGGGTACCGCTACCAAGTTGATACTCAATATGATATCCACCTCTGTCATGATACGCCTGGGGCATGTGAAGGGGAATCATATGGTGGACATGCAACTCACGAACAGGAAACTGGTCGACAGAGGTACGCGAATGATAATGGCCGAGGCCGGAATCAGCGATTACGACAAAGCCAGGCAGCTCCTTCTCGAGTATGGCAGCGTCCGTGCCGTGCTGGACAAACTGGCTCTTTGACGCTTATGGAGAACCGTAATATCATCATTGTCGAGAGCGGGGCCACCAAGAGCGACTGGCTGGTCCTGGATGCCAATGGTAATACCTTGAAACGCTTCAACTGCCCGGGGATCAACGTCTCCACCATGAAGGGCGGAGATATCGAACGCATTATCACCGGGGCTTTCAAGGAAGAGATACGGGACGTGAAGGCGGAGAGTTTCTTCATGTATACTGCCGGCGTCGTAAGCGGGGAAGTCCGCGCGGCGATCGCGAGTATCGTGAAGGGCGTTTCCGAAATTACGGACACAGACGTGCAGGACGACCTGATGGGTGCCGCCCGTGCCGTCTGCGGGCACAATCCCGGGATAGCCGCCATACTCGGCACCGGCTCCAACGCATGCTTCTACGATGGGTGTTCCGTAAACCGCAAGGTTTATTCCGGAGGCTTCATCCTCGGCGACGAAGGAAGTGCTGCGACTCTTGGCAGACTCTTCCTTTCCGACCTTATAAAAGGCATGGTTCCGGGGGCGCTTGCCGAAGAATTCGGGAAAGAATTCGATGCGTCCTATGCGGGGATAGTAGAAGGGGTTTACCGTTCGGTTTCTCCGTCAGCCTATCTCGGGAGTATCGCTCCCTTTGTCGTCCGCCATGCCTCCGATCCGTATGTACGGTCCCTTTTGCTCGGGAACTTCCGGTCCTTCATCGAACGTGTCCTGCTGCAGTACGATACGGCTTCTTATCCTGTGGGGATAGTGGGAGGCTTCGCCTGGGCCTGCAGGGACTGGCTTCTTCCTTTGCTGGAACAGAACGGAATCCGTGTCTCCAAAATAATCGAGGCCCCGATCGAAGGGCTCTGCGAATATCATCTCGGAAAACGGTAATTTCAGGGAAATCCTGCCTGGTGATATCATTATTTGCAAAATGATAGCATTTTGTTATATTTGCAAAAAACGATGTCATGGAAAGAGTTCAGACCATAGTACGGCTGCGGCCGGAATTGCTGGCCCGGGTCAAAAGGATTGCCAGGCGCGAAAACCGCTCGGTGAACAGTTTCATCGAGGACGCGCTCGAAAAGGCCGCAGGCCTTGAATTTCCCAAGCTTCCGAGAGATTTCAAGGTTTCGGAAGAGATTCTTGCTTTGGGGGGCACTATTGCAGAGCCTACCCAGGAAATGTTGGATAACGATGCTAAATTCGCTTATTTGTGGAATAAATATGGCAGGGGTTAAACAACGTATCTTTTTCGACACAAATGTCCTGGTAGATGTGCTCGTCGGGGGAACACGCCCTGCCTTCAAGTCATCGATGAAGCTGTTTCAGGCTGCCCGTGCAGGCTTGTTCGAAGCTTTTATTACCACTCAGAGCATTATTGATGCAGAATTCATCAGCCATAGAAGTCCCGGTAGTGAAACTCCGGATTTCTACAAAAAGATGCTGTTCATAATGACCTTCGTAAATGTCACCCAGATCGACGGATTGTCGATACGCGAGGCGCTGAAGAATCCAAGCTGGGATTTCGAAGATGATGCGCAGTTCTTTCAGGCGGATTCCGAGGGTTTTGACGTCGTGGTCACATCCGACAGGCGTGTCCTCTCAAGGCAGGATGCCGACGGACCTCTTTTCCTGACCCCGGAAGGGCTTATAGAGAAAATGAGTTGATCGCTACGAAAGATTACTTCCCCGAAAAACAGTTGAGGATCTGCCTGGCGACGTCTGAATAGTCGAGGCCGTCGATGTCGAGGATGATATCGGCGGCTTTTTCGTAGACGGGGCCGCGGGTGGCCATCATCGAGGCGATGCGGGATTCAAGGCTGTCGGGAGATTCGGCAGGGGCCTTTGGATCGGCTCCCGCGAGCATGGGGCGCGATGCGGCTTCGCCTTCCCAGCGCAGATTCGCCGCCAGAGTTTCGAGAGATGCCCGCAGATAGATGCAGCGGCAATGTTTCCGCACCAGCTCGCGGCTTCCAGGGTCCGTCAGCGTCCCTCCGCCAAGCGATAGCAGTATACCTGACGGTAGGTGGGCCTTCCCCTTTCGGGAGTTCGCTTCGCTCACCCCACCATCGGCTGACGCCGACGGTCCCCCCGCTATCGAACCGCGGGTGTTACGTCCCTCAAGGGGAAGCCCACCTGCCGTCAGCAGTTCCTCCAGGGTGTCGCGTTCGATGGCGCGGAATCCCGCTTCACCGATGGCCGAAAATATTTCGGGGATTGATTTGCCGCACCGCCGGACGATTTCCTCATCCAAATCGATAAATGCAACGCCAAGCATTTTGGCTGCGGTGCGCCCAATCGACGACTTGCCGCACCCCATAAAACCTATGAGCGCCCAGACCGCCATCAGAACAACGTCGGCTCCTCGATGATCAGCTCCGGAACATCCTTCGCAGCCGCAGGACCATCCTTGCCGGCAGGTTTCTCCGCGGGCTCATCTGCAGGCTCATCCGCAGGCTCAAACTCGATCATCTCATCCGGATCCGGCAGGATTATTTCCCCGACAGGCAGCGAGAGGTCTTCTTCTTCCGGCAGGATTATCTCCAGCGCTTCCTCTTCCTCCGCTTGCACCGGGGGCTCCTCGTCCTCCGGCTTCACCAGCGGCTCGATGAACTCGACCTTCTTCACGGTCTCGCGGTCGTGGCACTTCTTGCCCTTGGCGGTGATGCCCTTCTTGCCGATCCACTCCTCGGCATCGATGCACTCGGGCTCCTTGTGGGCGGACTTGCCGCCGAAGGTGCACTTGTACTGAGGATGCTTGTCTTCGGACAGGCCCACCAGGTAGGACTTGGGAGCGTCGGAGATGAAGAGCATGGGGGAGTTGTCGCTCTCCACGAAGGAGAAACGCTTGACATAGAAGGTCTTGGCGGCGCCGTCGTAATAGAGGGCCGTGTAGGTCTTGGAAGTGTCCAGCTTGCTGATGCTCAGCACATCTCCCTGATATTTGTTCACCAGATCGAAGGAGGTGGTGTAGAAGGTGCCGTTCTTGAAGATTGCGAGCACCTTGTCTTCGCCTTCGAACTGCCCGAGGTACTGCCCGCGGCCGTCCTCGTTCAACTTCTGGATGTCGGCGTCGTACCAGATGTCCTTGCCAGCGATGGTGGACACGCCCTTGCTCTTCAAGGTGATCTTCGCGATTGAATACTTGCTCACCAGATTGCCGCGCGCGGTCTTGCTCTTGATGGCAAGCTGGGCGAAATCGTACTCGAACGAAGTCTTCTTGAGTTTCGGTTTCGGCCGCAGGGCGATGCGCACCGTCTCCGCCTCGCCGTTATGGTTGGCGGAGAACCACATTATCTGGGACCCGGGCTCGCCGGTGGTGATGTCGTATTCCTTGTCGCGGGTGACCGAGGTGATGGCGAAGCGCTTGGCGTAGTAGACGCTGGTCTTGCCCTCGCGGTAAATCACATTGTAGATGGTGCGGTCGTCGCCCCGGTTGAACAGGCCCACGTAGAGCAGGTCCTTGCCGAAGAAGGCCTTGTCCTCCACCTTCGTGATGCGGTATTTGCCGTCCTTGCCGATGACGATGATCTCCGACAGGTCGGAGCAGTCGCAGATGTAGGTGCCGTTGTCGTCGCGCTTGAGGCCTATGCCTACGAAACCCTCCGCGAGGTTGGCGGAAAGCTTGGCGTTGTTGTTGATGACCTTGGTGGCTGCGATGGTCTCGAATCCGGTGAGTTCGGTCAGGCGCGGGAAGTCCTTGCCATACTTCTTCTTGAGGTTCTTGAACCATTCGATGGTGTAGGCGGTGATGCCCTCGATGTTCGCCTTGACGGCTGCCATCTGCTCTTCCAGCCCTGCAATCTTGTCTTCCACAGCCTTGACGTCGAAACGAGAAATCTTGCGCACGGGCTTCTCCACCAGACGGTCGATATCCTCCATTATGATGTCCCTGCGTACCTGCGCGCGGAATTCCTGCATCCTTGCAAGGATGGCGTTTTTCTGCGCCTCCCAGTCCGGGAAGGACTTGTCTTCCAGGAGATGATACACGCCTTCTTCGAAGAAGATGCGCTCCAGGCTGCTCCAGTGCCAGTCGTCTTCCAGCTTTGCGAGCTTTATGCGGAGCTGTTTCTCCAGCAGGTCGCGGGTGTGGAAGGTGTCGTATTCGAGAATGTCGTGGACATTCAGGAACTGGGGCTTGTTCTCGACGATGACGCAGGCGTTGGGAGCGATGTTGGCCTCGCAGTCGGTGAAGGCGTAGAGGGCGTCTATGGTCTTGTCCGGCGACACGTCGTTGGGCAGATGGATGATAATGTTCACCTTGTCGGTGGTCATGTCCTCGATCTTCTTGATCTTGATCTTGCCCTTGTCCTTTGCCTTGAGTATGGAGTCGATGAGCATGTGGGTGGTCTTGCCGTAGGGAATTTCGGTTATGGCCACCGTGTTCTTGTCGACCTTCTCTATGCGGGCGCGCACCTTGACGGAGCCGCCTCGCTGGCCGCGGTTGTATTTGCTGCAGTCGGCGGAGCCGCCTGTGGGGAAGTCCGGATAGAGTTCGTAGGGCTTGCCTTCGAGAATCTTGACGGAAGCGTCCAGAAGTTCGTTGAAGTTATGTGGAAGGATCTTGGACGCCATGCCTACGGCGATGCCCTCGGTGCCCTGGGCGAGCAGGAGGGGGAAGCGCACCGGGAGTTCGGTCGGCTCCTGGTTGCGGCCGTCGTAGGAGTTCATCCAGTTGGTGATTTCCGGATCGAAGACCACCTCCTTCGCGAACTTGGAGAGGCGCGCCTCGATGTATCGGGGCGCTGCGTTGGAGTCTCCTGTGAGGATGTTCCCCCAGTTACCCTGGCAGTCCACGGTCAGGTTCTTCTGGCCGAGTTGCACGAGGGCTCCGAGGATGGAGGCGTCGCCGTGCGGATGGTACTGCATCGCCTGGCCCACGATGTTCGCGACCTTGGTGTAGTTGCCGTCGTCCATCTTGAACATGGCGTGGAGCACGCGCCTTTGCACAGGCTTGAGGCCGTCCACAATATGGGGGACGGCGCGTTCCAGGATTACGTAGGAAGAGTAATCCAGGAACCAGTCCTTGAACATGCCCGAGAGCTTGAAGCGGCGGCTGTCGCTGCCGAGCAGACGGTCGAACTTGCCGGCCTTCTCTTCGCTCCCTTCGCCTTCTTCCAATACTTCTTCCCCGACTTCCTGATCGTCGAGTTCTTCGTTCTGGATATCTTCGTAGTCTTCGCTCATGGTTTCTTCACTTCGTTCGGAATGACACTATTCTTCGTAGCCGAATTTACGCAGTTCCCGGCGGCTCTCCCGCCAGTCCGGATCCACCTTCACCAGTAGCTGGAGGAAGACTTTCTTCTGGAAAAAGTCCTCCATTTCGATGCGGGCGGCGGTGCCGGTTTTCTTGAGGGCCGCTCCGCCCTTGCCTATGATGATGCCCTTCTGGGAGTCGCGCATCACGTAGATGATGGCGCCTATGTCGTATCGCTCCTCGCCTTCCTTGAAGGTTTCTATCTCCACCTGGCAGCTGTAGGGGATCTCGTCCTTGTAGTTCAGGAGTATCTTCTCGCGGATGATTTCCGATGCGAAGAAGCGGAGATTCCTGTCGGTGAAAGTATCCTTGTCGTACCAGGCCGGGGATTCCGGAAGATGCTCCACCACGGTGTTCATGATGGCCTCGAGGTTGAAGTTCTCCTGCGCGGATGCGGGGATGATGATGGCGGCGGGCACTTTCTCCTGCCACCAGTCCATCAGGGCTCGCACCTTCTCCTGGCTGCTGATGTCTATCTTGTTGATGACGATGATGACGGGGCAGTCCAGGCGGGAGAGTTTCTCTACATAGTCCATGTTCTTGTCCGGCTTCTCCACCGTGTCCGTGACGTAGAGGATGATGTCGGCGTCGCCGATGGCGGTGTCGACGAAGTTCATCATGTTCTGCTGCAGGCGGTAGACCGGCTTGAGTATGCCGGGAGTGTCGGAGTAGACAATCTGGAAGTCCTCCCCGTTGACTATCCCCATGATGCGGTGGCGGGTGGTCTGGGCCTTGGCCGTGACTATGCACAGCTTTTCGCCCACCATCGCGTTCATCAGCGTGCTCTTGCCGACGTTGGGGTTGCCTATGATGTTGACGAATCCGGATTTATGCGCCATTATACGTATGCTCCCATTTTAAGGATGTTGATTTCCCCTTCGGTGAGATAACGCCATTCGCCCTTCTTCAGGCCCTTCTTGGTGAGGCCTGCGAAGTAGACGCGGTCCAGGGTGCGGACCTCGCAGCCCACTGCCTCGAAAATGCGGCGCACCACGCGGTTCTTGCCGGAGTGGATCTCGATGCCTAGCTTGCGCTTGTCTTCGGGGTCGATGAACTCCAGGGCGTCGGCTTCCACTTTGCCGTCACTGAGCTCCACGCCTGCGAGAATCTGCTGGCGGGCCTCCTCGGTGAGAGGCTTGTTGAGCACCACCTGGTAAATCTTCTTCTTGTCGTAGGAAGGATGGGTGAGGCGCTCGGAAATCTCGCCGTCATTGGTGAACATGAGCACGCCGGTGGTGGCCTTGTCGAGACGTCCTACGGGATAGACGCGTGTCTGGCAGCCTTTCAGCAGATCCATGACGGTCTTGTCGGCGTGGGGGTCGGATGCGGTGGTGACATAGCCTTTCGGCTTGTTCATCACGATGTACACCTTGGCTTCGCCGCGCAGAGTCTCGCCGTTGAACTTGACCACGTCCTTGAGGACGTTGACCTTGGTGCCGAGTTCGGTGACCACCTCCCCGTTGACGGTGACGACGCCTGCCTGTATCATGGTATCGGCCTCTCGGCGGGAGCATACTCCCGAGTTGGCTATGAACTTGTTGAGGCGGATCTCCTCCTTGACGAGGTTGGGAGCCGCATCGAAATCCGATACCTGAGGAGCCTTGGGGCTGGCCTCTATCATGCGGCTGATGCCTTCTTCCGCAGCCTTGTTGTTACTTCCGCGCTTTGCGCCGTACGAGGGCTTCTGTCCGTAGGACTTGCGCTCGCCGAACTGTTTGCGGTCTCCGAACTGCTTGCGCTCGCCGAAGTTCTTGCGTTCACCGTGGTTGCTGCGGCCTTCGCCGAAGCTCTTGTGTTCGCCA
>ONFK01000196.1 GCA_900317065.1 uncultured Bacteroidales bacterium | reverse complement strand
GCCGAGGACGCCTTCACCCTGGGGCAGATCGCGATGTTCGAGCGGAACGCGCAGGCCCTTACCGACACGCTCGGCTACAAGCCGATGTGGCATATACTGAATTCCGCCGGCATCGAGCGCTTTCCGCAGTATCAGTTCGACATGGTGCGCCTCGGAATCGGCATCTACGGCATCAGCGCCCTGCCTTCCGTGCATCTTTCCCCGGTGGCTTCGCTCAAGGTCAAGATCTTGCAGATAAAGGAGTTGGGCCCGGAAGACGGCACCATAGGATACGGCCGCTGGGGGCACATCGCCCCGACGGGCACAAAGATCGCCACCATCCCCTGCGGCTATGCCGACGGGCTTGACAGGCACCTCGGCCGCGGAAATGCCTCATTCAGCGTAAATGGCCACCGCGCCCCCACCATCGGGAACATCTGCATGGACATGTGCATGCTGGACGTGACGGGGATAGACTGCGCCGTGGGCGACACCGTCACCATCTTCGGCGCCGACCCCACCATCACCGAACTAGCCGAGCGGCTCGGCACCATCCCCTACGAAATCCTCACCTCAGTTCCGAGGAGGATTGAGAGGGTGGTGGTGAGGAAGTAACAAGTCCTCCCCGTGCCACTGCTCCTCTTTTCAGGATCTGGAGCGAAATCCTCGAAAAATGCTGCAGGTCGTCGTGATACTTGAGTTCATACCACGGACTGTAAGGATATTCACTTTTGGAAGGTTTCTTCTGCAAACCGCCTCGACTTCCCGCACTATTTCCATGCAGCGTTTTTCGGGGATGTAGATTTGTGTTCCCGCTTTGAGAACGAGTTCCTGGGAAGAATATCCAAACTATATTGCATAATATTATATGTAATTTAAGCCATTATAAGACTTTTTCACATAACATATTATGCGAATATGACATAAAGTAAAGCAAACTTTACTTAAACGGGTTCGCTTTTGGAAGTATTTTTTAATATCCTGCCCGAGATTATTCGTATTCTTTATACGGGTCCGGATCCTCGTAGCCATCCGCCCAATTGCCGTATTTGATGTTCCACTCCTCCGGATTGAACTGGGGCTCCCAAGGATTGTAGCCATCCGGCCAAGTCGGATTCCAGATATTTCTGGGATCCAAACCTTCAGATTCCTTTTTCTCTTTTGATATCAGGCGGATATCCTCCAGACGGATAATTCTGTCGGAAGCATCCATGGGAGGATCCTTGAGGTACTCCACTGTATAGCGGGCGTTGACCGTATACTCATATCTTGGCACATAATCAAAGCCTTCCAGCCTGTGCACTTTGATCCACTTCGTTTCGTCGCTTCTACGGACCAAATACTCTTTGTAGACACCTTCTCCGACACCTGCCCACTGCCTGGATGCTATAATCCATTCGTTGGATGAACTATCCTTGCACCCTTGTGCGATGGATAGTATAAGAAAAATGATAATCCAGCGTTTCATAACTAAAATAATTCTGTGTCTGCCATCTTCGCTTCCACCATCACCTCCAAAAGGATGGCGTCGGAGGAGCGCGGTGCGAGGATGAATGAGGGGCATTCGGCGGGGATCAGGACGGTTTCGCCTTCGGTCGCGGTGAGGAGGCGTTCGCTGTCGGGGCTGACTTCGGGCGTTGTCTGGATCTCGAATGAGCCTTTAATGGATGTGTAGGCGATGCAGGCTTCGGATTCGGCGTTGCCGATGCTGAGGACCTGCCTGAGATTGATGCGGTTCACCGTGAACTGTGGCAGTTGCAGCAGGGTTTCCACTCCCGGCACGCTGGCGGATTTAGCATTCGCCGCATCTCCGCCTGCCCTGCCGGACAAAAGCATCTCGGGATACTGGTCGTATTTGATGAAATCCAGCGCATCTATGATGCTCAGAGTCTCATCAAATTCATCTCCCATATCATTTCCCCATCCGCAGAGGCAGAAATCCAGCGCCGAAGATTCGCTGACTTCGACTATGGTCATCGGCCCGAAGGCGCAGTGCGGAGTGCCGGCAGGAATATAGAAAAACTGCCCTGCACGCGGCTCGAGGGTATTTAGCAACTTCACAGGATTGCCTTCCAGACACTCGGCATAGAGTTCGGAAGCGTCGGTGTCGCGGCGGAAGCCTATCAGCAGCCGAGAACCCTTGCCGGCATCCGCAACATACCATAGTTTCTCCTTGCCCAGATGGTCGTAGCGGTCGCGGGCTGTTTCATCGTCGGGGCTGACGCGCAGCGGCATCTTCCCTTCAACCTTTATCCTGCGTATCTGGAAGGGAAACTGCTGCCCCCAGCCGTCGAAAACGTGCTCGCCGGTCAGACGGTCGAGATAGGTCTCCATCAAGTCGCCGAGAGTGCTTCCGGCAAGCCAGCCGTCGTGGACGAAGGTGTCGCGGTAGCCGAGGTCCGCCAGACGGAATTCCTCGCTGCCCCAGAGGTATTTGTCTTCGATGCACGTAAGCCGGAAAGGGTAGAGTTTCTTTTCTTCCATAAATCTTTTCTGTTATCAAACGCGAAGTTAGTAATTTTTAATAACTATATTTGTATGTTATGAAACAGTTAAAGATGTTGGTTATTGCAGCAGGGGCGGTGGCCGCAGCCGCCTGCACCCCTAAAGAGAACGCGTTCAAATATTCAATCGATTCCTTCGCCGACCTGCGCATAATGCGCTATCAGGTGCCGGGATGGGACGGGCTCTCGCTCTCCCAGAAGGAATATATCTACCACCTCAGCGAGGCGGCGAAGGCCGGGCGGGACATCACCTGGGACCAGTACTGCCGTTTCAATCTCCCCGTGCGACACGCCATCGAGGCCATATTCGCAGATTATTCCGGCGCCCGCGAGGGTCAGCAGTGGGAAGATTTCGTCGTCTATGCCAAGCGGGTGTTCTTCAGCAACGGCATCCATCACCATTATGCCGAAGACAAGTTCTTCCCTGCCTGCAGCGAGGATTACTTCGCAGGCCTGCTGAAGGATGTCTCGGAAGATGAAGGCCGATGGACCGGGGCGGAAGGCCTGGTCCTGACGAATCAGGAACTCCTGAAAGTCATTTACGACCCGGACATCTATCCGCAGCGCCGCTCTTCCAACAGCGCAGGCGACATTGTGGCCGAAAGCGCGGTGAATTTCTACGGCGAAGGCGTCACCCGCAAGGAAGTGGACGAGTTCTATGATTCACAGGCGCTTGCCGGCGACAGGCATCCGGTTTCCTACGGCCTCAACAGCAAGGTGGTCAAGGAGGACGGCAAACTCGTGGAGAAGAAATGGATGGTGGGCGGAATCTATTCCTCCGCCATCGAACGCATCTGCTCCGAACTGCTCAAGGCCCGGGAGTTCGCCGAGAATGAGCTGCAGAAATCCGCCATCGACAAGCTCGTGGCCTACTACCGCAGCGGAGACCTCCGCACCTGGGACGAATACAATATCGAGTGGGTGCGCGACACCCTCGGCACAGTCGACTATGTTAACGGTTTCATCGAAGATTACGACGACCCGCTCGGCCGCAAGGCAACCTGGGAGGGACTTGTCAACATCAAGGATGCAGCCGCCTCCGAGCGCACCGAAATCCTGAGCGCGAACGCCCAGTGGTTCGAGGATCACTCCCCCATCGACCCGCGTTTCCGCAAGAGTGAATGCAAGGGCATCAGCGCGAAGGTTATCAACGCCGTGGCCCTCGCGGGAGCGACCTATCCTTCCACGCCCATCGGAATCAACCTCCCCAACGCCGACTGGATTCGCAAGGAATACGGATCCAAGAGCGTCACCATCGCAAACATCACCCACGCATACGACGCAGCAGCCCTCGAGCAGCCCAACAGCGTGC
>ONFK01000091.1 GCA_900317065.1 uncultured Bacteroidales bacterium | reverse complement strand
ACAACTCGTGGGTGCGGTGGAGAACCTCGACGGCGAGGCTCTGGAAAACCGCGTGAACTCCTCCGTGGCGCGCTCCCTGCAGGGGCAGGTCGCCGGACTCAACATCTATCAGTCCGACAGCAAGCCCAACCACTCGGGAAGCATCTACATCAGGGGTAATTCCACCACCTACCATACACGTTCTTCCGCGGCAAGTGCGGAAGGCACAAACTATTCAATCGGTACCGGTTCGACCGCGCTCGTGCTGATCGACGGTGTCGAAGGCGACATCTCGCAGGTGAACGCCGACGACATCGCCACCGTCGCCGTGCTCAAGGATGCATCCTCGACTGCGGTATATGGCGCACGGGGGGCATTCGGCGTGATCCTCATCACTACCAAGAACCCTGTGAAGGACAAGATCACGGTGAACTATTCCGGCTCCGTCTCGCTCAACGAGCGCACCGTCAAATGGGAAGACGGTGTGGAGAAGGACGCCTACGAATGGATGAGCCAGTTCGTCGAGTTCCAGCTCGGAACCGGCCGCACTCCTTCGAGCCCGGGCACCTTCCCCAACAATCTCGCGAATATCATGGATATGGACGAGAACTACATGGAAGAGCTCTACCGCCGCAGCCTGACCGGTTACAAAAACCCCGTGGCAGTCGACGCCAACGGCAATTACACCTACTACGGCAATACCGACTGGCTCGGAATGATCTATACCAGGCATCATTTCACCACCGTGCACAACATCAGCGTGAACGCTGCCAGCGAGCGGGTGCGTACCAGCATTTCCGGACGCATCTTCGACCAGGGAAGCGTCTACCAGATAGGCGAGGAGAACTTCAAGTCTTATAATCTGCGCGCCAAAACCGGCATAGACGTCACCAAATGGCTGACGATAGACAATAACACATCCTTCTTCCGAAGCTACTACAAGCAGCCCTTCGCGAGCGAGAGCCAGCCCATCATCAGCGTGATGTTCAATACCTGGGGAGCTCCTGTATTCGTGCCTTCCAACCCGGACGGCAGCCATACCCGCCAGGCGGAAGGAAACGGCTACTGGAGTTTCAAGGACAATCATAACTATCAGGAGAACGAGTATCTTACCGTCACTTCCACGACGGGGGCGGACCTCTGGTTCATCAAGGATGTGCTCAAACTCCGCGGCGATTTCACCTTCAAACTCAAGCGCGACCATCAGGACCGAGTCAAGGTTCCTTCCCAGTATTCCACGGCCGTAGGCTCCTTCACCGACCAGGTGATGCAGCAGAACTCCTACAAGAGCAGGGCCCGCCGCAACACGGACTACTGGTCGGCGAACATCGTCGGCACGTGGACTCCGAAGCTCGGCGAGAAGCACGACCTGAACGTGGTCGCCGGATGGAATGCCGAAAACAGCCATTACAACAACTACATAGTGCAGCGCAGAGGTATCCTGGACGCGGATCTTCCCAGCCTTGAGCTGATGGACAACGAGCTGTTCTATTCCTACAACGATGCCGATACGGACTACTCCATAGTCGGCGTGTTCGGGCGCGTGAACTATTCGCTGCTGCGCAGATATATCTTCGAAGTCTCCGCCCGTTACGACGGATCCTCCAAGTTCCCGTCCAACAGGCAGTGGGGCTTCTTCCCTTCCGCTTCCCTGGGCTGGAGGCTCAGCGAGGAGCCGTTCATGAAGTGGAGCCGCAAGTGGCTGGACAACTTCAAGATACGCGCCAACGTAGGCTCCGCGGGCAATGCCAATATCAGCGCCTACCGCTTCCTCGAGACCATTTCCGTGAGCAAGGCGACGGTCCTCATAGACGGCAGCCTGCCTTCGTATACGGTCAATCCTTCGGTCATTCCGGACGATCTTACCTGGGAGACGGTGACTACATATGACATAGGCGTGGACTCCGACTTCCTGCGCAGCCGCCTCTCGTTCAGTGCGGACTACTATGTGCGCAACAACGACGACATGATAATCACCGGGCCTGAACTCCCCGCAGTTTACGGCGCATCGGCTCCAGCCGGGAACTACGGTTCCCTGCAGACCAGGGGCTGGGAGATGTCGCTGAGCTGGCGCGACGCCTTCAATCTCGGCGGCAAGGAGTTCAGCTACAGCGTGAAAGGCAGCCTGTGGGACAGCCGCACCTGGGTGCGCAGGTACAATAATCTTTCCGGCAACATCTTCACCTTCTACGAGGGCAAGGAGATGGGAGAGATATGGGGCTTCCGCACTGCCGGCATCTTTGCATCCAACGAGGAGGCAAACAACTGGGCGATAGACGATTACCACAAGAACGGCGACAATTTCCGCGAGTATGCGGGCGACCTCAAGTTCGTCGACCTGAACGGTGACGGCCGCATCGGAGTGGGCTCCGCCACCCTGGACGACTACGGCGACCTGGACCGTCTCGGGAACATCACGCCCCGTTACCAGTACGGCCTGAATCTCGACGCCAACTGGAACGGCTTCGGAATCAGTCTGTTCTTCCAGGGCATAGGACACCGCGACTGGTATCCCGGCTGCGAATCCGGACTTTTCTGGGGCAAGTACAACCGCTGGTACAGCCAGGCCCTGAAGAGCCAGAACGGAGACAATTATGTGCACGTGGATTACAGCACTCCCAACTGGGTGGTGACCAATATGGACAAGAATCCTTACTGGACACGCCGTGTGGGTCTTGCGGCTAACCGCAACCTCGGCCCTCTCACCTGGGAGAACGACCATTACCTGCAGAATGCCGCCTATCTGAGACTTAAGAATGCCACGGTGAGCTACACGCTTCCGGAGAAACTCACCTCCAAACTGAATATCAGCAAGGTGCGTCTCTATCTTACAGGAGAGAATCTTTTTGCCTGGTCTCCCATCTACAAGCATACTTCCATGTTCGATCCTGAGGGAATCGAGAGCGGAGACTCCGATTTCGGAGGAGGATCAAGCGGAAGCACAGGCCTTTACGGCGTGGGCGACGGTTTCAGCTATCCCATGCTTCGTTCCTATACGGTGGGCATCAACATAACATTCTAAAGGGAGGAACGCATTATGAAAAACAGTATGACAAGAATTGCCGCATATATCTGCCTGGCCGCCGCCCTGGTTTCGTGTGAAGACTTCCTCACCAAGACCCCGAGCAACCGCTTCTCGGCCGATGACTATTTCAGCAACGAGACCAGGATGCGCATGTACGCTAACGGACTGATCCAGGGCGCCCTGCCGGCTTTCAGCACCATAGCCATTGGCCTGGATGCATATACCGATATCTGCGCTACGAAAAACAGCACCACGCTCTATCTTCCCGGCATATACAGCGCCGACCGTGCTGGCGGCTGGACCGCAAGTGATTTCAGCTTCCTGCGCAGGGTGAATTACATGATAGAGAACATGCCCTACGGCGAAGACAAGGTGGATCCGGACGTCTATGCCCATTACATGGGCGTGGCCCGTTTCTGGCGCGCCTACAGGCACTGGCAGCTCATCAAGGAATACAGCGACATACCCTGGCTCGACCACGTGGTGGACAAGGACGAGGACATGCTCTACGCTCCCCGCGACGACCGCGAATATGTATTCCACAAATTGCTGGAAGACATCGACTATGCCTGCACGCACTGCATGACTTCCCAGGCGTACAATGTCGAGAGCCGTACCGTGATAAACGGATACATCGCCCTTGCCCTCAAGGCCAAGATGTGCCTGTACGAAGGGTCGTACCGCAAGTATCACCGCACGAATCCGGCCAGCGGAAAAGAGTGGAACGGCAATTACGAGACTGCCGACGACCTCTACGCCGCCGCGATAGATGCCTGCAGGCAGCTGATCGGCTCCGGGGTGTTCTCCCTGCACACGGGCAACCCCATGAGCGCATACAGCGACCTGTTCCTCAGCGAAGACATACCTTCGGAAGAGGTGATATGGTCCCGGCAGGCGAACGAGGCGATGAATATCATGCACCAGACCACCCTCGAGTACAATTCGCCTACCGCCGCCCAGAAGTATTCCCCTACGAAGGAACTTGTGAGCATGTATCTCAATCTGGACGGCACGCCCGTCGCTACCGACAAGGTGTCCGTGGCGGACGAATTCACCGGGCGCGACTACCGTCTGGCCCAGACCGTGATGGGCCCGGGACACACGTGGCTGCTCAACAACGGCACCGTCGAAGCCAAGGCTCCGAACTGGACCTACGTGCTGACCGGCTACGAATTCTGCAAATGGAACATAGAGAAGCAGTACTGCTACACCGCCAGCCGCTGCAACAACTCCATGCCCATCATCCGCTATGCCGAGATACTGCTTATCTATGCGGAGGCGATGGAGGAGACCGGGCAGATGGATGAGAGCGTCTGGGAGAGCACGGTGGGAGCTATCCGCCGCAGGTCCGGAGTCACTAGCATATACCCCGGCAGCGCCGCGTACAAGGCGGATCCCATACTCACGGCCTATTACAACGGCGACGGGATAGGGAAGGACGTGTCGAACACCATGCTGGAAATCCGTCGCGAACGCGTCACGGAGCTCTGCATGGAGTGGAACAACCGTCACGACGACCTTTACCGCTGGGCGGAAGGCCCCATCATCGCCCGCCGTTATCAGGGACGCGGATGGCGCGGAATCTGGGTCACCCAGGCCGAAGCCAACAACGGCATCTCCTTCAACTATTTCGACTATACCGTAGGCCAGGCGTCCAACACCGCCCGCAATTATCCTGTCGCCAAGACCGGAGCGGACCTCACCTGGAGCCTCTCTGAAGGGAATTACGGATATCTGGTCTACAACTATGCCCTTGAGTGGAGCGAGAAGATGTACACATATCCGATCTCCACGAAGGCTCTGACCCTCAACCCCGGACTCGGCCAGAATTATGGCTGGTAGGGGACTGATGCGGACTGTGTTTGCTGCCGTGGCGCTTCTTTTCAGCGCCGCGGCACTTGCGCAACGTACCGAATCGGACCTTGCGGAAAAGCCCGGCAGGGTATTCGGATCATATTATGTGTACGAGGCTCCTGAAACCGCTCTGCCAAAGCCTCCGAAGGGATACAGGCCCTTCTACATAAGCCATCTCGGCCGGCACGGAGCACGCTATGCCCTTACTCACTACGACGTGGTGATGGCCGGACTCGATACCGCCAGGGCGCTCGGATTGCTCAGCGCCGGGGGAGAGGAGTTCTATTCCCGCTACAAGGCATTCTATGCGGTGGCAGGCCGTCACGAAGGGGAACTTACGGAAAAGGGTGCGGCTCAGCAGAGAGGCATAGCCCGGCGGATGTTCGGGCGATTCCCCGCCGTTTTCCGGGGGAAGACCTCCCTCGTCGCCGTAAGCACAACAGTGCCAAGGGTGGTGCGGAGCATGGAAGCCTTCCTTTCGGAAATGGAGAACCTGGACAGGAGCATCAGCGTAAAGTCCGAATCCTCTATTGAACATCAGAGATACATCGACCCCACTGAGAGGAAAAACCCCGGCGCATATCCCCGCAGGGACGTGGCCGCTGCGGTCAAGGCATCCAACGAGCGTTTCGTGTCCAGGATGGACTGGAAAGGCTTTGCGGGGCGGCTGTTCACATCTCCGGAAGAGTTTGAAAAGCATTTCGACAAGTTCTCGTTCGAGCTTTGTGTCTACCGTTTCGTGCAGTCGCTGCCTTGTCTGGACGAGGAAAACCCTGGTTTCGACTCGCTGTTCACCCGGCGCCAGCTCAGGAATCTGTTCTTTGCGGACAACTACCGCAGTTATGTCACCGACGGCATGTGCCCGCAGAACAACCGTCTCCGCCCTCTGGTGACATACGTTCTTCTGGACGAAATGATCCGCTCCGCCGATTCCGACATGGCAGGAGGTCCGCAGCTGCGCCTGCGCTTCTCGCACGATTCCGCACTGATGCCCCTGCTGAGCCTGATGGATGTGAACGGCATGGGCTATGCTACGGCCAATCCCGATGCCGTCGCCGACCGCTGGAGGCTTTTCGACATCCCCATGGGCTGTTCTCTTCAGCTTGTGTTCTGCCGGAG
Source organism: uncultured Bacteroidales bacterium (assembly GCA_900317065.1). GTDB lineage: Bacteria > Bacteroidota > Bacteroidia > Bacteroidales > UBA932 > Cryptobacteroides. The sequence continues at coordinate 487 of ONFK01000091.1, read as the reverse complement.
CAGGCGCAATCCGCAGATACTTGTAATGCCTCTGCTGAATGAATCTCCGGCTTCGCTGCCCTTCCCTTCGGTTGAAGGCCCTTATTATTCATGGCAAGATTTCAAGGATTACTATGAAAAGATTGTTGACGACGCTCGTGCTGCTCTCGGTGGCTGGGATGTTCCTCGCCCGGAGTCAAGATAAATACCGCAATTACGACGAACTCGTTTTCTGGGAGCGGCCCGATATGGACGAATGGGCTTCGGTGCGGGGTTTCAATGCGTCGTGGGGGAGCGTGGATTCACGCTACGCACGGCACGGGGTTCCTGCCCTGAAGAAGAGCCGGGACCTGCTTCTGGAGGGCTGGAGGGGAGAGAAGGTCTTCGCCCAGGCCGTCGTCTGGACGAAAGAGGCCGCCCCGGACGTGCGCTTTGAGCTCAGCGACCTTGCGGGGAAGGGCTGCGTTCTGCGGGCCTCCGACTGTGAAGCCGGTTTCGTCCGTTATAC
>ONFK01000130.1 GCA_900317065.1 uncultured Bacteroidales bacterium | reverse complement strand
GATTTTATTATGAGAAAATTACTGATTATCAGCGCATTGACTGCTGCGGCGATGGCAGCGATATGCGCCGCGGAAGTGGCCGCAGACGCGCAGGTGAACTACCAGGACTATCCTAATCCGGAGTTCGCCCGTATGATTGACGAGAATCCGGCCATCGCCTGCCTCAACGCCTGCCCCTACGACCTCGTCGCGCAGCCCGGGCCGGACACCAAGGCCCCGCGCGGGTACAAGCCGTTCTATATCAGCCATTACGGCCGTCACGGCAGCCGTTCCGGATGGGATCAAGACAAATACGAAAAGCTGATCACAGCCCTCAGCGGCGCTAAAGAAGCGGGCATACTCAGTGCAAGCGGAGATTCGCTTCTGCACGAGGTCCAGCTTGTGAAAGATGCGACCAACAAGATGGACGGGCGCCTTACCGTCCGCGGACAGAGGGAGCACCACGACCTTGCGGACAGGATGTACAAGCGCTACCGCAGGGTGTTCCGCCGCGGCAGCCACAACATCCGCGTGCTCAGCAGCACCGTACCCCGCTGCCTGGTTAGCATGGCGGCCTTCACCAACCGTCTCAGCGAACTCGACCCCCGGCTCAGCATAGTGATGGATTGCGGAGAGGAGATCCAGAAGGAGATCAGCAACGAAGCCGGCAACGATATCCGCGCAAGCCGCCGGCACATTACGGATTCGCTGCGCAATCTAATCGGGAATGAATGCCCCGAACTGATGTGCCGGATTTTCACCGACACCGCCGCGGCGCGCACTTTCGTCCACGACCAGAAGGCCTTCTCGAATTGGATTTTCGCCCTCGGACGCATCTCCCGTTCATTTGATTTCGACTTCGACGCACACCGCTATCTTCCCTTCGGCACCACGTACAAATGGGCGGAATACAACAATGTATATATGTATCTCGGCCAGTGCAACTCCATTCCCTTCGGGGAGAACCGCATGCAAAGGACGGTTCCGCTGGTGCAGAATATCGTGCGCCTCGCAGATGACGCCCTCGCCTCCGGCGAAGTTGCGGCCGACCTGCGCTTCGGGCACGACTATCCGCTGATGGCGCTCTGTAGCTATTTAGGGGTGGAAGGCATAGGCGAACGCTATGACGTCGACGGCGCCCGGGAGCACTTCATCTCCACTCTCTATTCCCCTTTCGCAGGCAATCTGCAGATAGTGTTCTACCGTGCACGCAAGGGTCTCTTCGGGCTTGGCGGCAAGTCGGATAAACCGGTGCTGGTGAAGTTCCTGCTGAACGAAAGGGAGGTTTCGATCATTGGTCTGGAGCCGGTGCAGGGGCCATATTACGACTGGGAAGCATTTAAGGCTAAAATTTCCCGCTGATTTTTTTGCAAATTAGCAAAAGTATTGTACCTTTGCAGTCCGTTTTGCGAAACGGGCACCTATTGAGATGTGGTGTAATGGTAGCACTACAGATTCTGGCTCTGTCAGTGAGGGTTCGAATCCTTCCATCTCAACAAAATCAGCTTCGTGCTGATTTTTTTTGAAAAAAACGCCTGATGGCGGGGTAGCTCAGCTGGTTAGAGCGTCGGATTCATAATCCGGAGGTCGTGGGATCGTGACCCACTCCCGCTACCACCATCCGAAATTTCGAAATTCTCTATATATGCCCGTCACTGTCCTCAGTGATGGTTTTTTTATATATTACCATTGTCCAAAGTTGCCGGATACACCCGTGTTCCCAAGGGCTTGAACGAAGTTAAGGATGCCTTTGAGAAGTCATATTGAAAAAAGTTGTAACTTTGACAGTTAGATAAATCGGAATTTAACGAACCGTTTCAGAGAAGGATTTGTGTTCTCTTACATTAGCGCGGTAGGCGGAGGGAGACATCCCTATAATCCGCTTGAAGTATCGGCCGAAAAAGCTCTGTGACGGAAAATTCAGGTTCCAGGCTATCTGCTGAACCGTATTCATCGTGGAACTGAGTTGGGCTTTCGCATCCAGGATGACATAATTCTCAATCCATTCGAGCGGAGTTTTACCGCTCGTCTTCTTTACGACGGAGGAGAGATACTTTGCCGTCATGTTCATTGTACCTGCATAGAACTCCACATCCCTGTGTTCCTGATAGTTTTTCTTTACCAAATTGAGGAAACGCTCCATTGTATCGGACGGACGGTCAGAAAGAGTCCGCGAGAAGGCCTCCTGATGGAGGAACCAGCCCATCATAAGGAAAAACACCTTGGTCTGCAGTCGCAGGGCTTCCTCGGTGTTCGGGTTGTCCTCCTTAATTTCAAGCATCGCGTGGCACATGTCGAAATACTTCTCCATCGCATCACAGGCTCGGTCATGTAGCTGGATGTATGGATTGCGCTCCACGGCATCATAGAACTTGTAGCTGTCACCTATGTCCAGGCGGCTCAGGAAGCGTTCTGACATGAAAATATGCGTTCCTTCAAAGTCTTCGCTGACTTCATAGGACTCCATAATATGCCCGGAAAGGACGATGAGCATTCCCCCAGGTTCCAAGCGGTAGGGGGTTAGGTTTACGGAGCCTTTGGCCATCCCTTTTTCACAGTAAATCATGGCAACCTGGTCCAGTTTGTAGGGCTGGTGGTTCTGATACCGATAAACCGGATTGTGGAGGATGACGAAGTCCTTCCCGAAGGAAGAGTACCATCCCGTTTCAGTAAGGTTTACATTTTGGGCCGACAAGTCGCCACTGAAGAAGTCATCGTGCTTTGCCATATCTGTACAATCTTTCAACAAAGATATACGATTTTTCCTATAACAAATCGAATTTCGGGAAAATCGTACAATTTCCGGGAATTATCGGCCTTTCATCTGACATGGAAACAGGATAATTTTGCACTGAACAAATAACACAAGATATGAAGCGAATTATCAAATCATTCATCATGCTCTTCGCTGCATTATTTGTCTATGGTGCAGCCGGAGCGCAAACAACGCAGACCATGGAAGAACAGAAAGAAATGAAAGACACCGTCATTGTCGACGGTAAACTCGTGGAAGTCGGATACAAGGTAATCGCAGAAGGCGTAACGGACGGCTTCACCAAAATCGAAAACGGCGTGGTCAAGGGCTATAAGGCCATTGAGAACGGTGCAGTCACAGGATTCAATAGCGTTAACGACTGGTTTATCTCCAAATTGTTCCAGCGCAAAGGCGAAACGCTTGAAGAGTGCAATGCGCGTTTACAGGCCAATGCGCAGAACGCAGGTAAGTAATATGATGCTATGACAGAACTGGAGAAAGCGCTCAGCGGTGAGCAGTTCAGCCGCCGCGACCCGGAAGTGATTGCCTTCCAGAACAAGGTAAAAGATCTTTGCTTCGAATTCAACAATACGGTACCATCATCGCCTCGACGCAAGGAAATCCTGAGCGAACTGGTGGAAGGTTACAATGAATACCTGTTCGTAGAATCGGGTTTCCAGTGTATCATGGGCAAGAACATACACTTCAAGGGGATGGCCTTTGTAAATCTGAACTGCACGTTCCTCGATTCCAACATCATCACCATTGGTCATTGCGCCCTGATAGGCCCGGGATGCAGCCTAATCTGCACCAATCATTCGATTGACCCTGTTGAAAGGCTGAAGGGCGTCTTCAACGACCGTCCTATCACGATTGGAGAGAATGCCTGGCTGGGCGCCAACGTTACGGTGCTGCCAGGAGTGACTATCGGCGACAGAGCCGTAATAGGCGCAGGGTCTGTCGTCACACACGACATCCCTGCGGACTGCATCGCCGTAGGCAATCCGTGCCGGATTGTCAGGAAGATTGCCGCAGAGCAGTGACGTCTATATTCGAATTTATCTTACACATCTCGTCCTCGGAGATGCCATGTTTTGAGGACGAGATGGTCATTAAGCCCGTCTCATCCTCAAATAAGGGCCTAAATCAGGATGAAATCGGTGCTGGAAGGCTATTTCACGTTTGTCCCCCTACTGTCCCCGTATTTTTTGAGGTGTCAAACTTTTTTCGCAAAAAAGTCCTTCGGGGGACAAAGTTTGACTTCTACACTTGAGTGTGTCATTAGGTTAGAGTGACGGAGTGATGAGGACACGCCATCCTCCTTCATTGTCGCGGGCTTCGATGTAGCCTTTCTCCTTCAAGCTGGAGAGCAGACGTTGCACCGCAGACTTGTTGATGCCGAGTTGCTCGCGCAGGCTGTCGATGGTGACGGAAGGCTGGGACTGCATAATACGAAGGATCTTGGCATAGTTCGGAGTTCTGAATTCGACCCGCTGGCCGTCGTACCACCAGACATTCTCGTCAGGCTCCGTCAGGAAGCGGACGTCATTGTAGATCTCCTCTGCGACCAGTGCGGTGAAGTAGCGGAGAAAAGGGCGGATCTTGTCCAATTCGGCATGAGCACCGATACTGGGAGTGGAACCGACTTCCAGGTCTGCCTGATGCAAGGCCTCCAGGTAATCCTTCTTTCCGCGGCTACGGACAACAATCATGGGGTAATCGTGGCGGGCGAGGATGTAATTCACGATAAGCCTGGCGATTCGGCCGTTGCCGTCCTCAAACGGGTGAATCCGGATATACCGATAATGGAACAGCGCTGCCAGTTCGACTGGGGAGAGTTTGCCTTTTGTCTCCTCTTCATTGTACCAGTCCACAAGGTCAGCCATCAACGCTGCGGTCTCTTCCGGAGCAGCATACTCAAAACGGTCACCATAGCGGGTGATTACGCTGTTGGGGCGAGTCTTGTACCTGCCTGCGTGGATGACATAGCTGGTCTGCTGGCCACCAGGCAGTTCACGATATACGGTGTAATCCTCCCTGAGGAGTGTCTTGTGCAACTGCCGGATGAAGTTTTGGGTAAGCGGCATATCCTTGATGCCTGCCTGCTCCTGCATCATCTTGAGGCCTACGTTGCTGGCCTTCATCTCCTCCAGGTCCTTCATCTCGGCCTCTCCGACCACTTTGCCGAAGAGGAGGAGCAGTTCTGTCTGGCCATAAGTCAAGGTATTGCCTTCAATGTGGTTGCTATTGAAGTTGAAATCCACGGTAAATTTACGGCTGAGACGCTCGCGGTCCCTGTCGGAAAGAGGCTGTATGGCATTCCAGGCGGCTATTGCCTTGGGTACATTCAAGTACTTCATTGCAAAAATGTTTTCTAATTGGTGGTAAATATACCACTTTTTTACCAACATTCACAAATAATCCGACGAAATTGGCAAGAAAAGGTGCGACCTTGCATTGCTGCAGGACCGCACCGGGTGTTAAGCCCTTCGGGCTTTTCCTCCTTGCGGCTCGGCAAAGTAAGCCAACTTGCTTTGCACTCGCTCGCTGCGTCGGTTAACAATAGAAGTCTGGCATCAGACCTCCGGGTGTGCAAAGGAAAGAATAATCTTCGGGAAGTGCTGCTGGCTCCAGCCAAGATAGATATG
>ONFK01000289.1 GCA_900317065.1 uncultured Bacteroidales bacterium | reverse complement strand
CGGCGGACAGGATTCTTCACCTCCACCTGCGCCTTCTTCTCCAGCTTCAGAGGAGATTCCGGAACGGCCACCGAAGCCGCAGAAGACGTGGAGCCCGCCACAGCCTTCCCGGTATCGTATTGATACAGCCGGTAATCCTCTATCAACTTGATGAGTTTCTCAGCATATTTGGGATCGGTAGCATAGCCGGCTTTCTTGAGCCCCTTCGCCCAGCCCTTGTAATCGGTGGGTTTAAGCTCGAACAGAGCCTTGTAGCGGTCCTGGTACCGGAGGAAGTCGCTATGGTCGCGGAAAGACTCTTCCGCGCTCTTGTATACGCGGAAACACTCGTTGGGGGCGTCGTCGTTGACGCGCATTGTCCTGCCTTTCCAGTTGCGATGGCACTTGATGCCGAAATGGTTGTTGCCGTCGGCTGCAAGGGAAGACAGGCCGTAGCGTGACTCCAGCATGCCCTGCGCCAGAGTAATGCTGGCAGGCACGCCGGAACGATGCATCTCGCTCACGGCGATGGATGCATATTTTTTTATGTATTCGTTTTGGGGAGTGTCAGACAGCGCCACAAGCCCCGTCAGCATCGCCAGTATTATCAGAAGGCATCTTTTCATATTCGCGAATATACGGAATTTCAAAGACATCTCCATCATTTACGGCGATTGTTTCGGGGAAAATCTCCCTGCATTCTTCCTGAAGCCGGGAAATATCCTTGACCCTCGAAGAGAAATGGCCCACAAGGAGTTTGCCGGCTCCGGCGTCCCTTGCGCAGGATGCCGCCTGAACCGTTGTCGAGTGATAGTACTGAACGGCCTTGCCGCCCAGTTCCGCCGGATAGGTGGCTTCGTGATAAAGCAGGTCTGCGCCCTTCACGTATTCCGCGAGTCCGGGGAATGGAGCAGTGTCGGAAACATACGCATAAGAACGCGGCTTCCATGGATTCCGCCTCGGCTCCACGATCTCGTCGAACCTGTAGCCGTAGCAGTTGATCTTATGATTCAACGGAAACGCCGTCACCCGCAAGATAGGTACTGAGGCTGAGGAATCGTCCGACGGAGCGTTTTCAGCGAAGGAGAGCGCCTTTCCTGCAGCCGAACTGCCGGGCGCGGTGCTTTCCTCTACGAAGCCTTTTTTCAGCGAGTAGAGGAAAGACACCGCCCCGGCGATTTGATGGAACACGATTTCGTATCCCAGATCCTGCCCGAAATATGACAGGAAGAACTTGATGACGGGCCCGAGATTCTGGGGCCCGAAGACATGTAGCGGCTGGATGCGGTGATACAGGCTCATCGTGCTCAGGATACCGAAAAGGCCGAAGCAATGGTCCCCGTGAATATGGGAGATGAAAATGGCCTCTATCTTTACAAATGAAAGATGCTCCTGACGGATACGCTGCTGCGTTCCTTCGCCGCAGTCAATGAGAAACAAGCGCCCGTGCACGGACAGTGCCTGGGCGCTTGGATTTCTGTCGGAAAAGGGCAGGGCCGAAGCCGAGCCCAATATCGTCAGCGTGAAGTTCATCGGGGATTACTCGCCCTTCTCAAGCTTTTCCTTGAGAGCGGCAAGAGCGTCGATATCACCGAGGGTGGTCTTCTCGACAGCCTTGTTGATGCTCTTCACAGCCTTGCTGGTGGAAGCAGCCTCGCTTGCGGCGGCCTTCTCCTTGACCTCCTGATAGGTGCGGAGGTGGCTGAGAAGGATGCGGCTGGTGCTGCGGCGGAGCTCAACGACCTTGAAGGGGAGCTTGTCGCCGACAACTGCCTGCTTGCCGTCTTCCTTGACGAGTTCGCGGTTGAATGCGAATCCTTCAGCACCGTCGAGAGTGATGTTGGCACCCTTGTCGGTGGTGGAAGCTACAGTACCCTCAACGGTGGAACCGACGGGGAACTTGGCCTCGATCTCATCCCAAGGATTGGGAGTGAGCTGCTTGTGGCCGAGGCTGAGCTTGTGGTTCTGCTCGTCGAAGTCGAGGATCTGGACCTCGATGGTATCGCCGGGAGCGACAACCTCTGAAGGATGCTTGATCTTGGTCCAACTGAGGTCGCTGATATGAACGAGTCCCTCTACGCCGTCTTCGAGTTCAGCGAATACGCCGAAGTTGGTGACGTTGCGTACGGTAGCAGTATGTTTGCTGCCGACGGGATATTTCTCGCGGATGCTCTCCCAAGG
>ONFK01000049.1 GCA_900317065.1 uncultured Bacteroidales bacterium | reverse complement strand
GCGGCGCCCCCACAGATAGCCGTAAGGCTCGGTATGTAAGGCTGCCAGAAGGCTTCGAAAACGGTGCAAACGGAAGTCTTGTTGTCCGCCCCTACCTTTTCGAAACACGAAAAATCGTGAGTCCCGACGAGGGCCGCGGCCGCCTGGTTCATCGCATCGAAATCCAGCCCCGGATAACCGCACTGCCACGAAAAGGCCTCCACGAAAGGATCCTTGCTCCTGTGCAGGAAATAGGTGTATTCCCGCCGGACGGCGTCGAAGCGCGCATGGAAATCCGGCGCCGCTTCGGAGATGGAATTTACCACCACCGTGCGGGGTAGGATGGCATTTAATTTGTAGCGGAAGTCTTCTGCCGCAAGGCCCGCGGGACCGTCGAAACACGCTACGTAACCGATTGCATTCACGCCCGTGTCCGTACGTCCCGCTCCGATCACCGGAATCTCCGTGCCCAGAAGCCTGCCGAGGGCTTCTTCGAGGCATTGTTGCACCGACGGGTCGGAAGGCTGGCGCTGCCAGCCGCGGAAGCCTGAACCGGCGTAAGACAATTTGATGGAATAACGCATAGCATACAAAGTTATCAAAATATATGGAAAGTGTAAACATCAAGGAACTGAACGACCGCATCCAGCAGGAAAGCGGATTCGTCGACATCCTTTCTCTCGAGATGGGCAAGGTGATCGTCGGCCAGAAGCATCTGGTCGAGAACCTGATGATAGCCCTTCTCGCCAACGGACACATCCTCCTCGAAGGTATGCCCGGACTTGCCAAGACATTGGCGATCAGCACATTGAGCAAGACGATCAATGCCAAGTTCAGCCGCATACAGTTCACCCCGGACCTCCTCCCCGCCGACGTGTCCGGCACCCTCATCTACTCCCAGAAGAAGGAGGAGTTCGAGGTGCGCAAGGGTCCCGTCTTCGCCAATTTCGTGCTGGCGGATGAAATCAACCGCGCCCCGGCTAAAGTGCAGAGTGCGCTTCTCGAGGCGATGCAGGAAAGGCAGGTCACCATCGGCGACCAGACCTTCGCCCTGCCCGAACCCTTCCTTGTGATGGCCACCCAGAACCCCGTGGAGCAGGAAGGAACCTATCCTCTGCCCGAGGCCCAGGTCGACCGTTTCATGCTCAAGGTGAAGGTGGACTACCCGAAGAAGGAAGAGGAGAAACTCATCATCCGCATGAACAATACCGGCGAGTTTCCCAAGCCCAACGCCGTAGTAAGCCCCGAAGACATCATCCGCGCCCGGAACATCGTCCGCGAGGTATACATGGACGAGAAGATAGAGCGCTACATAGTAGATATAGTATACGCCACCCGCACCCCTGAGGAATACGGCCTCAAGGGCCTGAAGGACCTCATCTCCTACGGAGGATCCCCCCGTGCCAGCATCTCGCTGAGCGCCGCCGCGAAGGCCTACGCCTTCATCAAGCGCAGGGGATACGTGATCCCGGAAGACGTGCGCGCCGTCTGCCCCGAGGTGCTGCGCCACCGCATCGGCCTTACCTACGAAGCCGAGGCGGAGAACGTCACCACTGAGGAAATCATCTCGCAGGTCATCAACGCGGTGGTGGTTCCGTAATGACACCGGAAGAACTTATAAAGAAGGTCCGGAAGATAGAGATCCGCACCAAGGCCCTCTCCCACCAGATTTTCGCGGGAGAGTACCACTCTGCGTTCAAGGGCAGGGGAATGGCCTTCAGCGAGGTGCGCGAGTATCAGTACGGCGACGACGTCCGCAACATGGACTGGAACGTGACCGCGCGCCTGCATTCCCCCTATGTGAAGGTGTTCGAGGAGGAGCGCGAGATGACGGTGGTGCTGCTGGTGGACGTGAGCCGTTCCGGGCTGTTCGGCACGCAGGTGCGTACGAAGCGCGAGCTGCTCGCCGAGATAGCGGCGGTGCTGAGTTTCAGCGCCATCCTCAACAACGACAAGGTCGGCGCCCTCTTCTTCAGCGATCACGTGGAGAAATTCATCCCCCCGAAGAAAGGCCGCAGCCATCTCCTCCATATAATCCGGGAGATGCTCGAACTGGAACCCTCGTCCGACGGCACGGACATAGGCGCGGCGCTGGAGTTCCTGACGGGGGCCATCAAGAAGAAGTGCACGGCCTTCCTGCTGAGCGACATGCTGGACGCTGATGCGGCCGGCAGACCCCGCTACGAGGACGCGCTCAAGGTTGCGGCCGGCCGCCACGACCTCTCCGTCATCAAGGTATGTGACCCGAGGGAACGCAGCCTCGCGCCCGTAGGGCTCGTGAATGTGAAGGACAGTGAGACCGGGCGCTCGGCATGGGTGAATACCGGCAGCGCGTCCGTCCGCAGGGCCTACGCGCAGTGGTTCGGCACCCTGGCCGCGGCCGAGCAGCAGCTGTTCAACCGATATAAGATAGGGAACGTGGAGATATCCACCGACGCCGACTACGTCCGCTCCCTGATGAACTTCTTTGCCAAACGATGAATATTCTTGCAAGCATACTGCTGGTTCTTCTGGAGATTGTTCCGAAAGGGGACGCGTTCCTGCGGCCTCTGCAGAAGCGCGACTCCATTTATGTTGGAGACCGTCTGGAATATGGCTTCGAACTGGATAACGTAAGGCCCGGCACGGACCTCGCCCTGCAGGACCTCAAGTCGCTTCCGGCAGATACCCTCGCGCTGGTGAGGGACTGGAAGGTGGATACGACCAGATTCCGCCGCCGCGCAGGCCTCATGAACATCCGCGGAAGCGTTCTGCTCGCCCCCTTCGAGGAAGGCGATTTCGCACTGCCTCCGATTTACGTGCAGCGCAAAAGCGACGGGAAGACAGACACCCTCGTTTTCAAGACGCCGGTGTTCCGCGTCGCGCAGTTTCCCCTGGATTCCGCGAGGATTGCGGAGAACGCCCTCGCGCCTGTTGTCCGATATCCTCTCACCTATGCGGAACTCTTCCCCTGGCTCGCCGGGGCGGACATACTGCTGATAGCGCTGATAGTCGGACTGGTCCTGTGGAGGCGGAGGAAACGCCGCGAAGAGGAAAAGCCCTCCGAACCGGCGCACATCACGGCTCTGCGCAAGCTCGACGGCTATCGCGGGAGCCAGTACTGGGCCCCCGAGAAGCAGAAGGGCTTCTATTCCGGGGTCACGGACGCCCTTAAGAACTATATGGAGTCGCGCTTCGGAGTGGATGCTCCGGAGATGACGACCGCCGAGGTGTTCGACGCCCTCAAGGGTGCCGGCGACATCAGTCCCGAACTCTTCGACGAGACCCGGGAACTTTTCGAGACGGCGGACTTCGTGAAGTTCGCGAAGCATACCGCCCCGGACGAATATAACGCGAAGGTTGTGCCCACTGCGGTGAAGTTCGTCACCGACACCTACCGAAGCACGCTTGAGGAGGAGCAGGAAGGAGATGTTCTTTGAGTATCCCGGACTCCTCTGGCTGCTGGCGCTGCCGCTGCTTCTCGTCGCCCACTATCTTTGGCAGGAACTGGGCGGCAGACGGCCGCACATGCGGGTTTCCAGCCTGCAGCCCTGGCTCGCCGGCGGCAGATCCACCCTTGCCTGGCTGCGGCATCTGCCTTTCATCCTGCGCATCGCGGCCCTCTGCCTCATCATCGTCGCCATCGCCCGGCCCCGCTCATCCACCGAAACCGAAAAGGTGGACACCGAGGGCATAGACATAGTGTTCGCGATGGACGTGTCGACGAGCATGCTCGCACGCGACTTCACCCCGGACCGCATCAGCGCTGCCAAGGACATTGCAGTGGAGTTCATCGCCCAGAGGCCTTCCGACCGCATGGGAATAGTCGTGTTCGCCGGGGAGAGCTATACCCAGTGCCCTCTCACGACCGACCGCGCCACCCTTATCAACCTCATGAAGGACGTGCAGACGGACCTCATCGAGGACGGCACGGCCATAGGCAACGGCCTGGCCACCGCAATTGCGCGCATGATGGATTCCGATGCCAAGAGCCGGGTGGTCATTCTGCTGACCGACGGCGTGAACAACCGCGGTGAGATAGCTCCCGCAACGGCCGCCGAAATCGCCAGGACCTACGGGGTGCGCGTCTACACCATCGGGCTCGGAACGCAGGGGGAGGCTCCCTATCCCGTCATGACGCCCTGGGGAGTGGAGGTGCGCAATATGCCGGTGGAGATAGACGAGGATCTGCTCAAGAGCGTGGCGGAGGCCACCGGAGGGCGGTATTTCCGTGCCACCGACAACACGAAACTCGCAGAAATCTATTCGGAGATAAACCAGATGGAGAAGGTCCGCACCACCGTGGACAGTTTCCCCGTATATAAAGAACTGTTCGGCAAGTATGCGCTGTGGGCGCTCGTCTGCCTGCTGCTCGAACTTGTGCTGAAACTATTGCTGAGGAGGTTGCCGTAATGCTGATATTCGCGAATCATCAATATCTTCTCCTGCTTGTCCTGGTGCCGCTGCTGCCGCTCCTTTACGGTCTTGCGCGCGCTCTCAGGAAGCAGCGGATAGGCAAGTTCGGCGATCCGGAGCTGGTGAACGCCCTGATGCCTTCCTGGTCCGGAGCGAAGGGATGGGTGAGGCTGGTGCTTTTCGACCTGGCCTTCCTCTGTTTCGTGATAGGCCTGGCCCGCCCGCAGATGGGCGCGAAGCTCCAGGAGAAGGAGACCAAGGGCGCGGAGATAATGATCTGTCTGGACGTGTCCAACTCCATGCTGGCGAAGGATTATTCCCCGAACCGCCTGGAAAGGGCCAAGCTTGCCATCTCCCGCATCACCGACAAACTGCAGGGGGACCGCATCGGGCTCATCATCTTCGCGGGCACATCTTTCGTGCAGCTGCCTATCACCAACGACTATGTGTCGGCAAAGATGTTCCTCGGCAGCATCAGTACGGAGTCGATTCCGGTGCAGGGTACGGCCATAGGCGATGCGGTGCTGACGGCCGCCCGCGGTTTCAGCGCCCAGAGCGAGAAGAGCCGCGCGATAATAGTCATCACCGACGGCGAGAACCACGAGGATGACCCGGTAGACGCGGCGAAGCAGGCTGCGGACCTGGGAATAAAGGTGTATACCATAGGCGTAGGGTCGCTCCGCGGCGAGCCCATCCCCATGGACGGGGACCTGCTGAAGGACAAGGACGGCAACATCGTCGTGACGCATCTGGACGAGGGTACGCTGCGCAGGATGGCCGAGGTCGGAGGCGGTGCCTACGTGCATGCGGGCAACGAGGAGTTCGGCCTGAATCCCATAATCAACGATATAAACAGGATGGAGGAGGAATACTTCAAGTCGATGGTGTTCGAGGAGTATGACGAGCTGTATATGTATTTCTTCGCCGTCGCGCTGGCCCTGCTGGTGATCGAGATGCTGATAGGGTCCAGACGCTGGAAAAGGAGTTTGTTCTGATGAAAAGACTGATAGTCATATTGCTGATGCTGAGCGCGTTGCCTCTGTCGGCCCAAGTCGACAGGAAGGAGGTGCGCGCGGGTAACAGGGCCCTGCGCAAGGGGGATGCGGCCGCTGCGGAACTGGAATACAGGAAGGCGGTGGCGAAGGATACCGCATCGGTGGCCGGATGGAACAATCTCGGCGTGGTGCTGAGCGGCAGGGGAGACAAGCAGGGGGCTGCGGAGGCCTTCGGCAAGGCGCTGCAGTCTTCAGCCGCCCCGAAAGACCTAATACGCAGTTCGTTCAATCTGGGGACCGTCGCCATCGACACCCGGAACTGGCAGGAGGCGGTGAAGTTGTTCCGCAACGTGCTGCTGATGGATCCGGATAACATGCTGGCGAAGGAGCGCTACACCTACGCAAAGAAGATGCTGCAGGATCAGCAGCAGAATCAGGACCAGCAGCAGAACCAGGACCAGAACCAGGATCAGAATCAGGACCAGAATCAGGATCAGCAGGATCCCCCCGAAGACCAGCCCGAAGACCAGCCCGAGGATCAGCCGGAGGATCCGGACGGGGACCAGCAGAATCAGCAGGATCAGCAGAATCAGCAGGATCAGCAGGATCAGCAAAACCGGCAGGATCAGGACCAGGGGCAGGATGGTCAGCAGAAACAGCAGATTTCTCCCCAGCAGGCCCGTCAGATGCTGCAGGCCGTCCAGGCCAAGGAGAAGGAAACCCAGGACAAGGTGAAAAAGGAGAAGGCGGCCCTGCTCAAATCCCGCCAGAAAGAGAAGAATTGGTAGAAATGAAGAGATTACTTACGATATGCATGTGCGTGCTTGCGGCGTTCGGCCTGCAGGCACAGTCCATACGGGTCGACGCCCCCAATCTGGTGGCGGCCGACGAGCAGTTCAACGTGACCTTCTCCGTTGAGGGGGAACACGCCGCCTCCGAGTTCGAATGGGCTCCCGGGGATGGTTTCAAGTTGATTTGGGGGCCGCAGAAGAGCACTTCCACCTCAATCAGCATCGTCAACGGCAAGCGCTCGAAGAGCGTCACCAATTCCTATACATACGTATTGATGCCCGTGCGTGCCGGCTCCTTCTCGCTTCCCGGGGCCAGCGCCACCATACAGGGGAAGAAGGTGAGTTCCCGCAGTTTCTCCATCGAGGTGGTGGCCGGGGGCGCCGCGAAGTCCGGCAGTTCAGCCTCGTCTTCCGCAAACAGCGGCAGGCAGGGCGGCAGTTCCGCCACGGGCGGCATCTCCTCCGATGACATCTACATGCGCCTTCTGGTTAACAAGAACAGGGCCGTGGTAGGGGAGGGCATCACCGCAACCCTCAAACTCTATCAGAGAGTGAGCATCGCCGGCTTCGAGGATGTCCGCTTCCCTGCATTCAACGGCTTCTGGACCCAGGAGATCCAGACTCCCTCGAATATCGAGTTCAAGCGCGAGAACGTGGGCGGGGAGATCTTCAACACGGCCGTCATCCGCAGCTGGAACCTGATCCCGCAGAAGGCCGGGGATTTCGAGATAGACCCCGCCGAGGTGGTGTGCCTGGTGAACGTCAGGGCATCGGCCTCATCTTCCGGAAGCATCTTCGACAGCTTCTTCCAGGACAGCTACAGGCAGGTCCGCAAGCGCGTCAGCACGCAGCCCGTAACCCTGCATGTTTCGCCCCTGCCCGCCGGGGCTCCCGCTTCGTTCGGGGGCGGCGTGGGCAAATTCGAAATGAAGGCGGAGCTGACGCGGGATTCGCTGAAGACCCACGACGCGGCGTCGCTGAAGGTCACGGTGACCGGTACGGGGAATCTTGCCCTGCTGTCTGCGCCCAAGCTCAGTTTCCCTCCGGATTTCGAGGTTTACGACGTGAAATCTTCCGACTCCGGCCGCAGCCGGGTGTTCGAATATCCTTTCATCCCCCGCAGTCACGGCGATTTCGAGATAGGACCGGTGGAGTACAGTTACTACGATATAGCGGCAGGCCGTTATGTCACCCTGAGTTCCGCTCCCATGCACCTTTCCGTGGCCCGCGGGGCGGAATTGGAAAGCGCCGTTCAGTCCGGCAGCGGGCAACTCGTGCAGAACCGCCGGGACGTGAAGGACCTGGGCAGCGACATACGCTTCATTTCCACCAAGTCGCCCTCGCTCGAGGGGGCCGGGAAGTTCTTCGTGTTCTCGCCTCTGTTCAACGTGCTGACGCTGCTGCTTCTGCTTGCCGCCGTTGCCGTCTGGTTCTTCCTCCGCAGGCAGGCCGCACGCAAGGCGGATGTGGCCGGGAGCCGCAACCGCGCCGCGACAAAGATGGCTCGCAAGCGTCTCGCCCAGGCGGGAGACTTCCTGCACAAGAACCTCTACACCGCATTCTATGAGGAACTGCACAAAGCCCTGCTGGGGTATATCTCGGACAAGCTCAATCTCGACGCGGGCGATCTGAACAAGGAGAATATAGCCTCCCGCCTGGCGGAGGAGGGCGTTTCCGAGGGTCTGGCGGCCGATTTTACCGGGCTGCTGGACGCCTGTGAATTTGCCCGTTACGCCCCGGACGCCGGGAACGAGGCCATGAATTCGCACTACGAAAGTGCCGTCGCGGTGATATCCGCAATCGATTCTTCCATGAAAAAGAACAACAGGAAAGCAGCCGGCGGGGCGGTTCTCG
Source organism: uncultured Bacteroidales bacterium (assembly GCA_900317065.1). GTDB lineage: Bacteria > Bacteroidota > Bacteroidia > Bacteroidales > UBA932 > Cryptobacteroides. Next base: position 812 of record ONFK01000049.1, on the reverse strand, counting down.
CCCTTCTGCTGATGCTGGTGCCGTCTGTCGGCCAGGCTGCGGACGCTTATCCGGATTCCCTGTGGAACGCCGGAGTGGCCGCTTATTCGGACGGCCGCTGGGAGGATGCCTCGCGTGCTTGGAGCGCCATCGAGGACCTCGGGCTGGCGGCTCCGGAGCTGTATTGCAATCTGGGCGACGCCTATTTCCGCCAGAGCCGCCTGGCGGAGGCCATCCTCTATTATTCAAGGGCGTTGAAAGTGGATCCTTCCTATGCCGACGCCCGCTACAATCTGGAGTTCGCGGGCTCGCTGACCCAGGACAAGATAGACTCCGTTCCGGAGTTCTTCCTGCGAAGCTGGATGCGGCGTATGTGCTGGGTCCTGCCTTCAGACAGCTGGGCGTGGATATCGCTGTTTTTCTTCGCACTGACACTCGCGATGCTGCTGCTCTTCCTGCTCTCCGGCGGGGCTGCCCGCAAGTGGGGCTTTTTCGCAGGCCTGGCGGCCGCGCTGCTGATGATTCTCACCCTTGTTTTCGCGTCCTGGCAGAGACGGGATTATTTCCGCGCCGACGATGCTGTGGTGATGCGCCCCGTGGTGTCCGTGAAGAGTTCACCATCCGGAGCGGATACCAAGAACCTTTTCATCCTTCACGAAGGTACCGTGGTCGAATTGCTGGATACTGTAGGAGACTGGTGCAACGTGCGCCTGAGCGACGGCAGAGAGGGGTGGTTGCAAAAAGACGAAATCGATGTCATTTAGTGTTGATAAATGGTTAATAGTTTTGGTATTTGCCGAATTCTTTCTATATTTGCAGCGCAATTGTGCCCT
>ONFK01000027.1 GCA_900317065.1 uncultured Bacteroidales bacterium | reverse complement strand
CCGGACGGTACTTTCGTGCAGATACTATATACTCACTCATAAGAATACAAAAATAATAAAATAAAGTGTAAATTTGCCATCGTGAGAAACTTGAAGAAAAAATATTTACTCGTGCTGCTCCTTGTCTTATACGGCGCAGCCGCATTCGCGCAGGGCCGCATATACACCCGGAAGGCCCGCCTGGAAGACTTCCCTTCGCGGACGACGCGCGTGGTGCTTACCGGACAGGAAGTCTTCGACGCCGTCCTGAAAGAAGAGATTTCCAGCCGGTGGATGGTTTCCCCCTATGAATTCTGCACAGTCACCGACTACACCCGCGACCGCTATACCAGCCTGTACTACTTCGTGCGATTCACCTTCGACGCCAACTTCACCTACATGACGCTCACCAAGAGCGGCGATCCGGAAGACGAAAACCAGCTCAAGCAGGGCTTCGACGTAGTGATGATCCCGATAGCGCCCGCTTATATGACGGGAGGGGACGAGCTGGTGTTCCTGCCCGCCTACATCGACATAATGCAGCAATACATCAACCGGGCGATGGTTTCCGACAAAGTCGCATACCGGGGGCTCAAAGCCCTGTGTTCCAAGCCCGTAGGCCCGGTGCATACAGACAGGCAGGCCGCCCTGGACGCCTTCCTCGCCGCCAGGCCCTTCGAAAACGCCAGGATAGAGATAGTATCCTCTTCTTCCGACAAAAAGATAGAGATGGTCATCTCGACCGACACCCACGAACTCCGCAGCATCAAGAGAAAATAGCATGTCCTCCCCACTTGAAAAGTACCTGCTCGCCCACAGCACTCCGTTCGGAGACGATCTGCAGAAAATAGAGGCGGCGACCCACATGCATACCAACTATCCGCGCATGATGTGCGGGCCGGTGCAGGGAAGGCTTCTCACGATGCTCACACGGATCGGCGGCGTCCGCAGGGCCCTCGAGATAGGCACATTCACCGGCTATTCCGCCGCCTGCATAGCCTCCGGCCTTCCGGAAGACGGCCTGCTCGACACGCTGGAGATAGACGACGAACTGGAAGACATGATAAGGAAGGGATGGAGGGATGCCGGCCTGGAAAACAGGATACGGCTTCACACCGGCCCCGCCCTGGAGACGCTGACAAGGCTTCCCGGGCCCTACGACCTCGCCTACATCGACGCCGACAAAAGAGAATACATCGACTATTACGAAGCCGTCCTCCCCAAACTCCGTCCCGGCGGGATCATCATCGCCGATGACGTACTCCTCGGAGGCAAGCCCTACGATGAAAACTGCAGCGACGCCAAGACGGAAGCGCTCCGGGCCTTCAACGAGTACGTAAAAAACGACCCCCGCGTGGAGGTCGTCATCCTGCCGCTGAGGGACGGCATAAGCATCATAAGGAAGTTCTGAACATAGGCAGCGGGAGTCCGTTGTCGGTGACCACGTTAGCCTCCCCGGGCCAGTTGTGAAAGGCATAGCGTGCCGCCACGGGAGAGGGGACCTCGGGGCAGGAAACTATAATATCGTTCGTCTTCCAGTCTATCTCCGCAGCGGCGTCGTGCCAGACTTCGTCCTCTCCGGCAATCTCAAAGCCTTTCAGCACCAGTTTCTCCTTCGGGCCGTGAACGCGGAAGCAGTTCCCTATGGTGGACACCCCGTCGAAACTCAGCCGGATACTGTCGCCTTCGACTTTCATGCTCCTGTAGGTGGGCGTCACCGGCAGGTCCCGTACACCGTAATCCCTTGCCAGGGCGAGCCATGCCAGCCTCTCCCCCACTTCCTTCTTGTACGGCGGATGGATGCAGTCCCTGTGGCCTATGTCCGTAGTGGCCGCAACTGCGGAATGCGGCAGCAGGCCGGGAATCCTGTATTGCTGCTCGACCAGCAGCGGGAGACCTGTGCCGTCCGGATTGTCATAGCTATGGGGCGCTATCTGAACGAGATAATAAGGCATCTCGGGATTTCCCCAGAGAGTACGCCATTCGTTCACCATCGCCACCGTCAGTGCCGCATAATCGCCGGCATTCACCAGGTTGGCTTCTCCCTGATACCAGATGAAACCGCGCGCGGTGAACCTGCGAAGAGGGTAGATCATTCCGTTAAAAAGCTGTCCGGTATGCACCACATCCCAATACAGGCTCTTGGACAGTGGAAGATTGATTCCGGGGATGGATTCCAGGGTTGCGACGCTCATCCACGCCTCAATGGGAGTTCCGCCCCATACGGAGGCAACCAGTCCTATGGGGACATCCGGCATGAAACGGGAAAGCGTCTTTCCGAAATGATAAGCCGTGGCGCTGAAATAGCGGAGGGCGTCGGGAGTGCTCCTTTTCCACTCCCCGGTGCAATCTTCCTGAGGGGTGTCGGCATTGTGCCTTTTCACGGTGAACATCCTGACCAGAGGGGTGGACGCCGCATCGTTGATGGTCTCGTATGCGTCTTTAACTCTCTGATGATCCCATCCGCCGAGAGGCATTTCCATGTTGGACTGGCCGCTGCATATCCAGACTTCGCCGACAAGGATGTCGTTCAGGAGTATCCTGTCGCCGTCGCTGATACGTATGCTGTAGGGGCCTCCGGCCTCCGGAGTGGATACTTTTACGCTCCAGTTGCCCCCGGCATCGGGTTTCGCGCTGTATTTGGCGCCGTTCCAGGACGTGACCACCTTAACGGCCCTGTCGCCGTCGGTGGCACCCCAGATTTCGACCATGCTGTTTCTCTGCAAAACCATCCCGCTCCCAAGCAGATCGGGGAGCGTCACTTTGGCTGCCGCGCCGACCCCGAGAGACAGCAATGCGGCCAGTATCAGGACAAATCTTTTCATTCTGCGGCAAATATAGCAAAAGTACGGGCAGGAAGGATGAAATACTGCCTTTCGGAAGTGGGGGCGGACCGCTTCTCAAGTTTGTCGGAATAGAACTGCAGGCTATAGCCGCTGCATTCCTCAGGGAGTTTCAGGCTGATTTTCCTGTCCTTGTCTCCGAAGTTCACCATCGCCACCGAATAACTGCCGTCCGGTGTCCTTGCAGCCGTCGCGGCCACGCCTTCGGGAAGGGTCTCCCCTATGCGCAGTATCTCGCTTCCCGAGGGGAAATTGCGGCACATCAGGCTCCAGCTGTAATACCACGGGCGGATTTCCTCCTGGGAAGGATCCCCGAACACTTCACTTCCGAGTATGTTCCACATACCCCAGAGCTTGATATCCTCGGTCTTTCCTGAATCTCCGGAGGAATGCATGGCATCGTCCAGCATCCAGGCAGCTGCGCCGGAAAAACCGGAATTCATCACGCTGATCAGCAGCAGCGGCATGTCGAGGGCGTAGAAACTGTCGTATACCAGCATGTTGCAGTCAGAACCTTTGGTAAAGGGATGCCCTTCCACGCGGCGCCAGTATTCTGCGGCCAGGGCGGAATCCGCGGGGTCGGAGAAATACTTGAACCCGGCTTCTCCGAGTATTATGGGCTTGTCCACCAAGGCCTTGAGTTCCTTGAGCCGGGCACAGAACTCTCCGCTCCTCACATATCTCTGTCCCGGATAGGCGTGCATGTCGTAGATGCCCACCTCAGGCACACTTTCCACAGTTGCTTCCAGCCATCCGGCATAGTCATATTCGGAGGCGGGATTGCTGTAGTCTATCACCGCATCCGGGCCGGCGATGTCCACCTTGTCCTTCAGGCCGGGATACTTGTCCATTTCGGCGCGGAATTCCGTCACCATCTTCTTCCAGAAGGCGAAGTCTCCGTTCGTGGAGGCCCAGTTTCCGTCAGGCTCATTGAAAATCACGAAATGCCTGATGCAGTCGAAGCCATTCCCGTTGACCAGCCAGTCAAGATGTTTCACCGAAGCCTTCACCCAGGCTTCGGAGCCTTTCATATCCCAGGACGGAGGATTGTATTCACCATAGACGACCATCACTCCACGGCTCTGGCAGTATTGCAGCAGCTTCTTCAGGCCGTCCGAATTGCGTCCGATATCAAAGCCTTTGCCGTCGTAGTAGGTGAAGGGGCTGTTGATCATGCAGCGCACATACTGCGGACGCATGTAGTCCAGGCGCTCGTAGAGTGTGTTCCAGTCTGCTTCCGAGAGCGGGCAGCCCCAGGAGAGCGCCTCATCGTATGGGTCCCATTCTATCCCGTTTCCGAGATAGCAGGGATTGATGACATCTCCGGTAACCGTGACACGGGTGATATCGGTGCAGGAAACGGCGGCCATTGTCAGACAGGCGAGAAAAACGGACAGTCTTTTCATTTTACGGATATGTTTTCGGCTGGGACGTACATGTCGGGAAGATCATTGCAGAAGAATGTGTCCGAACGCTCATACATGGTTTTGAACGAATTCTCGGACACGTGTCCCGGGAAGACCGAGAAATAGTGGCTGCCCTGTTCCATGGGGTCGTATTTGTTGCGCCATGTAACCAGCAGGCTCATCTTGCGGTTCGCCATGGGAGCCGCTATGTTGGTGGTCCAGTAATCTTCCTGTTTGAAACCTTCCACTCCGGTTTCGGTGACGCCGGCAGGTTTCATCTTTGTGGAGGACAATTTGCCGAGCACCTTGAGATTGTTCACGAAAACATTGTTGTTGATGCCCTGATAACAGTCCATCCCTATGAAATCGACATATTCGTCCCCCGGCCAGCGGAAGAGGAAATCGGATTCGGTCCTGGCCTTGTCCATCTGGGGAGAGATCGCATAGATGAAACTGTGCACTCCGGAAGCCTTCATGTAGTTCACGAAATACTGCCAGAGTTCCTTGAATTCCTTTTCAGTCGTGCAGGAGGATCCCCACCAGCTCCATTCCTGGGTATGCTCGTGGAACGGCCGGATTATTATGGGGATATTCTTGCCGTCGGCCCCTTTCAGGTTGACCGCAAGCCTTGCAAGACGGTCCAGCCAGGAATTGAACTTGGTCCTGACGGCGCTGCCCTCCTTGAGTATTTCAGCGGCCACCTGCCTGTTCGAGTTGTCCCAGGCATCTCCACCGGTCAGAGGGTTGTTCAGGTGCATACAGGCGATAATCACCATTCCGCGGTTGTAGGCATCCTTCATGCACCTTATCCGGAGAGCGTTGTCATCGAGTTCGGTCTCGGCTCTCTCGTCCATGAATGAAGCCAGGTCCAGGGCATATACTGCAGGATAATCCCCGCATACAGCCTTGGTGTCCGAAGCTCCCTGTTCGCCATACCATTTGCGGCCATACATCAGATCGTCGTGATGGCCGAACATCCAGCCCTTGTCCCTGATAGCCCAGAGATTCGAATAAAGGGCCTTGGTTTCGGCGGTGGCGGAAGGATCGGCCATGCTCAGCACCACTTCCCCGACTTCCGCAGGTTCTTCTTTGCCGCTTTCCGGTTTGCTGCAGCTCAGCAACAGGGGTGCCGCCATCAGGGCGGCGATAACTAAACTCTTCATCATTCAACTGTTATGTTTTCCGCCATGACGTACATGTCTGGCAGGTCTTCGCAGAAAAAGGTGTCCGGACGGAAATACATTTCCCTGAAAGATCCCTCCGACGGATGCCCGGGGAATACCGAAAAGTAGTTCCTGTCCTGTCCCATCGGAGAGTATTCATTCGTCCATGTAACCAGCATGCTCATCTTGCGGTTCGCCATGGGAGCCGCGATGTTCTTTATCCAGTAATCCTCTGCGGAAAAATGCTCTACGCCGATTTCTGTCACGCCGGCAGGCTTGAGCTTTTCTTCGGACACCTTCTTCAGGAGTTTGAGGTTGTTCAGGAATTTATTGTTGTTCAGTCCCACATAGCAGTCCATTCCCATGAAATCGACGTAATCGTCCCCGGGCCAACGGTAGGTAAAGTCCGATTCCGTCTGCTCGGAGTTCATGGCGGGAGAAGAGGCATAGATGAAATTATGCACTCCCCTGGCAATCATTCCGTCCACCAGATACCGCCATAAAGCCACGTATTCAGCAGCCGTCGTACAGGAACGTCCCCACCAGCTCCACTCATGGCCATGTTCGTGGAAAGGACGCAGGATTATGGGAATCTGCACCCCGTCGCCACCTTTCAGGCTCCGCGAAAGCGCGGCCAGATTGTCCAGCCAGCTGTCGAACAGGACATTGGTCTCACTGCCCTTTTCGAGGATGGAAGCGGCCACCTTGTTGCTGGAGTTGTCCCAGGAATCGCCACCGGTAAGAGGATTGTTCAGATGAAGGCAGGCCATCACCACCATTCCACGGTCGTAGGCTTCCTTTATCGTACGGCGTTTCACCGGGTTTTCCAGAGTGTCCTGGAAAGCCGCCTTGCGCCCGTCCATGAACGAGGCTACGTCGACGGCGAAAACTGCAGGATAATCCCCGCACACCGCTCTGGTGTCGGATCCGCCCTCTTCATATTCCCAATTCCTGCCACAGACCAGGTCGCTCTGATGCCCGAACATCCATCCTTTCTCCCGGATGGCCCACAGGTTGGAATACAGGGCCTTGGTCTCAGGGGTCGCTTCGGCATCGACAAGCTTCAGGACTGTCGTTTCCACCTCTTTGTCATCCTTCTCCGCAGGCCCATCCCCCTTGCAGGAAAAGCAAAGAGGGATGGCTGCGAGAAGAATCGGTATCAGGTAACGCTTCATCAGTCGCCCGCCTCCAGTTTTTCGAATACCATCACATAGAGCAACGGGCTGTGTACGAACCTGTCATAGTCGGTCCACTGATAAGTAGTGTCCGGCGATGCGCTTTCCGACAGAGGCAGGGCGAGAGCGATGCAATTGTCGCTTATCACCAGCTTGGATTTCCCGAGGAACACGTATTCGCCGGGAAGAAGCAGAGGCACATTGTAGCTGAGCACGCCCCTCATCTTGACCACCAGCACTCCTCCGTCGGGATTGGATTCGTCCTTGGGATTGTAGGTGTAGGAGGTCTCTGCGTGAGGCAGCCATCCGTACCACTCACTGCAATCTATGTTCTGGGGTACCCCGGCTTTATTTCCTACATACATGTAATCCCAGTATATCCCGTCGGCGCCGGCAGTATAGTTGAGCTTGCCGCTGAGGGAACCTTCGGCAGAAGGAGTAAAACTGAGAATGTTGTCCAGCTCGTTGTTGCAGTTGTTCCAGCACCAGCTCTTGCTTTCCGCCTTGTCCTTGGTCACGCATCCGCTGGCTCCGCCATATACCCAGAGTTCCTTGACCTCCCAGTCGCCCGCCAGGTCGAGGGCTTCCTCGGGAGTGTCGTCGGGAGGGGTGACAGTGTTCTTGCCCTCGGTGCCCTCGGTCGCGGAAGCGGAAGGGATGCCGTCCACGGGCTCCACCATGATGAAATACGCACGCGGCCTTGCAACCAGCATGTCGTAATTGCTGTAGATGTTGGTCCAGTCGTCGGCGGCACCGTCTTCGAGGGTGATGGTGAACAGGAAGGCCTTCTTTTCGACGGTAATCTTCATGTCCCTGGTTTCGTCCTTGTAGACCTGATACTCGCCGGCTTCCACCATGACACCCTTGCTGACGGTCCCGTCGGCGGCAGTGAAGATGATGTTGCCGCTGGCCACATCATGGGTCCAGGTGCTTTCGCCCACGGGAATCTTGCGATACCATTTGTGAACGTCGATATCCATGACCTCGAGAGGATTCTGATCCGCCATGAACAGGCAGTTCCAGTGCTTACCGTCTACGCCGCCGTAGTGAATGCATTTGCCGGTGGGATTGCCGTCCGGAGTGAAATCCTCCAGGGTGAATTCCAGATAGTCGTCATACTCGGCGGCAGGGCCATAACCTTCGGAATTCCAGCAGGAGGCTTTCGCCACGGGATCGAAGAGTGCGGAGCCGCCGTACATGGGGCCCGTGCCTCCCCAGATCTTGGAACCGGTTATGGCATACTTGCCGATGAGAGGTTCGGTAAACTCGGTCATGTCTATTGTATACACGCGGGACTTCCCGGTGGCGGATGTCACCTTGATGGTGGGGGCGTCACCGCTGAAATCCATCGTCTGGCCACGCTCTACGTCGGCCTTGGATTTGTACGACAGGTCCAGGACTTCGATGCCCACCTTGGACTTGTCGGTCACGAGGTTGGAGACAAGCTGGACGGTAATCGTTCCGGTAGTTTCATCGACCTCCTTGATGGCGGCCTTGCCGGCCTGTCCCGAGAACTTGATGTCGAGAATCTTATGGTCGTTGTTCCATTCTCCTTTCTCTACATCCGCCCAAGGATCCTTGGTGCATGCGCTCAGGAGGGTGAGAGCGCCCAATGCTATGAATAATAACTTGCTTTTCATGATTACTGGATGTTAGGATTGAGATCCGTCTCGATGGAAGGTATGGGATAGAAGAGAACATCTTCTTCGTTGGTGATACCCTGTCCCTGTACGGCAGCTACGGTGTGCAGGCTGCATGTACGCCGGAGGTCGTAGGTTATGTTGCCCTCGAACGCGAGTTCATAGACGCGCTCCTTGATCACAGCCTTACGGAAATCCGCGACGGAAAGGCCGGGAGCAAGGTCTCCAAGACCGGCCCTGTGACGTATGTAATTCACAAGTTCGTAAGACTTGGCGCCGGGGCCTGCGGCTTCGGCGTAAGTCAGGGCGATGTCCGAGAAACGGATCAGGAAAGGTTTCGTGGACGTCTTGTCGCCGTTGAATGCCGGATCGATGTACTTGCGGCAGAACGGATAGGTCAGGGCTCCGGGATAGGAAGCGGCCACGGCTCCGGTGGCATCGTACACTTCCCTGCAGATGAGCCAGTCCTTGCGGAGATCGCCCGTCTCGTATGAATTGTAGAAATCGATGTTGGTCTTGTACTCCGACCATCCGTCGTGGGTAGGGACCAGATTCTCGGTATCTCCCTGCTTCAGGTAGACGGTACTTCCGGAAATGTACGGAATGTACATCTTGGAAATCTTCGAGTACTGTCCTTCCGTCTCTCCGGTACGGTCCATGCTCATTATAAAGATGTGCTCCGGCCCGTCAGGGTAGTTCACATCGTAGATATGCATGAGGTCGTCGTCGAAGTGATAGGTCGTCTGTTCCGCATTGTCCACCACGTATCCTGCATACTCGGCCGCCTTGGCGTAATACTGGTCCACATCAAAGGACATGGAGGAATACTGGGGCGTATCGTAATCCTTGGCCGAGGCGAGATACAGGTAGGTCTTGGCAAGCAGGGACTGCGCTGCGGCCTTGTCCGCACGCCCGGGTTCCGGCTTGGCATAATAGGGCAGGAGCCTGATGGCTTCTTCGAGATCGGAGATCACGTAGTTCCACATGGCGTCCAGACTTTCGGGGAGTCCGGCCTGGGTGTCTTCAAGCTTGGCGACCACATCCATGTGCACGGGAACACGTCCGAAATTGCGGGCGAGATTGAAATACGAGTATGCGCGCATGAAGTAGGCTTCGCCCACATAACGGTTGCGCAGATTCTCGTCGAGATTCATGCCGGAAACGTTCTTGATTACGGCGTTCGCCCTGTTTATGGTGATATATGAATACTTGAAGAAGTTGCCCAGCGTGGTATTCGTCTTGAAGTTGTTCTGGCTCCAGGCGTCCAGGTCCCGGACCGAGGGCGTGGCGTCACCTTTCGGATCGAGTTCATCGGAGTTCATGCCTCCGAGGAATACGATGGCGCGGGAATACTCGATATAGGTGATGGCATCGTAGATATACATGGTGGCAGACTCCGCATCCGCAGGGGTCTTGTAGAAATTGCCCTCCGAATAGAAGCCGTAAGGATATTCATTCAAAGAACAGCCCGCAAAGAGTAAAGCTGCAATCAACAAAGCTGAAATCTTGTTATTCATGGCTGTATTCATTAAAAGTTAAAGTCGATTCCGAAAGTCCACTTTCTCAGACGGGGATATCCCCCGCTGTAAATCCCGTTTGCGCCGACCTCGGGGTCGTAGCCTGTAAATTTAGTGAAAGTGTAGAGATTGTCAATATTCACGTAGAAACGGAGGCTGTCCATGAAGGACAGTTTTCCCCGCAGCGGAAGCGTGTATCCGAAGGAGACTGTCTGAATGCGGACGAAGGAACCGTCTTCCACCCACCATTCGGAAAACTTGGTGGAGCGGTCGTCACGCAGGCTGGGATAATCGTTGTTCGGATTGTCGGAAGTCCAGCGGAGAGGGTTGTTGGAAGGCAGACCGAAACGCTGGGTGTTGATCACGTCGTTTCCGAACACGCCGTTGAAGAAGATGCTGGCGTCGAAATTCTTCCAGCTTACGTCGAGACTCAGGGAAGCGAGAAAATCCGGATTCGGATCGCCTATGATGGTACGGTCGCTTTCATCCACGGTGCCGCTGCCGTCGAAGTCGACATATTTGAACTCGCCCGCTTCGGCGTCGTTGCCGGTAAGTCCGGCGGTAAGGCCCTCTTCCAGGCTCTGCACTATACCGTCGACCTTGTATCCGTAAAATACGAACATGGGTTGGTCGATGGCGAGGATATTGGTATATCCGCGGAACTGCCCGAGGCTGTTTCCGGAATACTCGTACTGCATTCCGGTATTGGAATCGGTCATGAGGCCGGCCTCGATGGCGTTGCCAAGGCTTACAACCCTGTTGCGGTTGTGCGAGAACACCGCGGTGGCTCCGATTTTCCAATCCCTGTCAGAGTAGATGATACCGTCCAGGGTGGCCTCCACGCCACGGTTGCGTATCTTTCCGTCGTTCACCCACATACGGTCGAAACCGGAGGAAGGGGCGATGTTACGCTCGCGGAGCAGGCCGTCGGTAATCTTGTCGTAGACATCTACGGTGAGATTGAGCCTGTTGCCGAAAAGGCTGACGTCCATGCCAAGGTCGAGCTGGGAAGTCGTCTCCCATTTGAGATTCTCGTTGGCGATACCGCTCCAGACTGCATAGATGCCGCTCTCACCCGTCGTGCCGGATTTGTAACCGGGGCCGATGGCGGTCATCCACGAGCCATTGTAGTAGTATTTGTGCTGACCGAAACGGCTGAGCGTCTGGTAGGGCGAAATGCCCTGGTTGCCGGAGATACCGTAGGAAGCACGGAACTTGAGCGCGTCGATCTGCTTCACGTCCTTGAGGAAGCTCTCGTTATGTGCGTTCCAGCTGAAGGCCCCGGAGGGGAAGAACGCCCACTTGTTGCCCGCGCCGAATTTTGACGAGCCGTCCGCACGGGCGGTGAAAGTCACGAGATAACGGTTGTCGTATCCGTAGTTGAAACGGGTGAGCCCGGAAACCAGTTCGCTCTCGGAGAGCCCGTTGGTAATCCTGTAGAGTTCGGGATTTCCGGCCTGCAGGTTTTCGTTGCCGAGGGTCTCATTGACGAATTCCACGCCCGTAAGGCTCGACGAACGGGACTTATAGTGCTCGTAGGAATAGCCGAGCATCGCGGTCAGGTGATGCTTCTCCGCGAACACTTTGTCGTAGGTGCCGTAGACGTCGACCACCAGATTGTCGTCCTTCCAGTTGCTTATCTGGCCGTAACCGTTGTTGAAGTTTCCCGTTTCGGAATACACGTTGGGGTTGTAGACGTCCTGCACAGTCTC
>ONFK01000102.1 GCA_900317065.1 uncultured Bacteroidales bacterium | reverse complement strand
AAAGAGTATCGTATTCATATCGTCAGTTTTCCAACCAGGACAAGAAATCTTCCACACGGGCCCTGCTGACTTCCAGCGGGGTTGACAGCTTCGTATCCAGTACAAGCTTTCCGCCGGGCAGCTTCTCCGCACCCAGCACCTCCGCCTTGGAAACGATGGCGCTGCGGGAAATGCGGAAAAACATCTGCGGGTCCAGGCCTCCGGACAGTTCGTCCAGGGAGGGATTTACGACATAGCGGGAACCGTCCCTGCAGATGATATAGGTGCCCTTGTTTTCTGAGACCACGCATGCTATTTCGCTGGTTTGCAGGGGGATGATCTTGTCTCCAACGCGTACCAGGAATCTTTCTTTATAAATGGGGTGGGTCTGCGCATCGCGCACGCTGCGGGCGATGAAGGCCACGTCCGCCACGAAGAGCAGGAGGGCTATGGAATTGCCTATGATCTCCCCGCGGGAGCCCTCGCCGCTGGAGTAGAGGTCCAGCAGGACCCTTGCCACATAGATTATCGCGATTGCGATGATGAGCACCGTCATCTGCTTGTCTTCGACTATCAGGCCGGCGCCCCTTCCGAAGGAGGCGACCCTTGAACGGGCTGCAAGCAGCAGCATCCAGCCGATGAACTCAGTGGTGAGGAAGGTGGCGAGTCCGGCGCGCAATGTCGCATCCGCCGAGATGAAATCGAATAACGCCGCAAGCCCCACTCCGGCGAAATAGCCGACCACGTTCACAAGCACGATGGCCAGCGCCGTGAATTCGAGGGAAAGTCGCTCGCGGGCGCACAGGAGCACCGTGAGCGTCATCGTAAGCATTGTCAGGAGCAGTGTGTCGCTCAGCCCGGACGCCTTGCATACAATCGCTGTAAGCAGGTGAAGAAGGGCGAAGATATGTATAAGCCAATGGGCTCGCATTTTACTCATAGTTTCGCAAGATACGAAAATTTCGTCATCAAATAGCTCCAATTCATCCGAAAAAAACGCCTGTTCATCGGAAAGCCCTTATTTATAAAATGAAAAAACATAAATTCGCGTCGTTTTAACGCTGAAACAGACCAACCATATGGGAAATAAAACCAACTTGTCCTTTTGGCAGATGTGGAATCTGAGCTTCGGTTTCTTCGGAGTGCAGATAGCATATGCGCTGCAGAGCGCCAACATCAGCAGGATATTCGCAACGCTCGGTGCGGACCCTCACCAGCTGAGCTTCTTCTGGATACTACCGCCCCTCATGGGAATGCTGGTCCAGCCGCTCATCGGCAAATGGTCCGACCGGACCTGGTGCCGCATGGGACGTCGCAAGCCCTACCTCCTGGCGGGAGCCATCGTGGCAGTGCTCGTGATGATCCTCCTGCCCAACGCCGGCAGCTTGAATCTGTCCACCTCCTACATGCTCCTGGGACTCAACGCCGCCATGTGGTTCGGGCTCTTCAGCCTCATCTTCCTGGACACCAGCATCAACGTGGCGATGCAGCCTTTCAAGATGATGGTGGGCGACATGGTGAACGAGGAGCAGAAGGCTAAGGCCTACTCCATCCAGAGCTTCCTCTGCAACGCCGGCAGCCTGTTCGGATATCTTTTCCCCATCTTCTTCACATGGATAGGGATTGCGAACGAGGCCCCCGGCGGGCAGGTTCCGCCGAGCGTCATCACGTCCTTCTATGTGGGCGCCGCCATCCTCATCGTCTGCGTTCTCTACACTTTCGTGAAGGTGAAGGAGATGCCTCCGGCAGAATATGCGGAGTTTCACGGGATCGACCCGTCCAAAGCCGGAAACGCCAAGGGGGAAGGCCTTCTGACGCTGCTTAAAAAGGCGCCCCGCACCTTCTGGACCGTGGGTCTCGTGCAGTTCTTCTGCTGGGCGGCGTTCCTCTACATGTGGACCTACTCCAACGGCACCCTCGCGTTCAACTGCTGGGGCGGAGTCACCGACACCGCTTCCGCCGATTATCAGGCAGCCGGCAACTGGGTTGGCGTGGTGTTCGCAGTGCAGGCCGTCGGATCCATCCTCTGGGCTACCGTCCTGCCTAAATTCAGGAACATCAGGACCGCCTACGTGGTGAGCCTGCTCATCGGAGCGCTCGGCTTCGTATCGCTCTTCTTCATCCACGACAAATTCCTCGCCTGCGCAGCCTACTTCCTCATCGGAACCGCCTGGGCGGCGATGCTGGCCCTGCCCTTCACCCTGCTGACCAACGCCCTCGAAGGCAACCCCTATATGGGCAGCTACCTCGGCCTGTTCAACTGCACCATCTGCCTGCCGCAGATAGTCGCCGCGGCAACCGGCGGCCTGGTGCTGAATGTCGTGGGCAGCCAGCCCGCAATGCTCGTGACCGCAGGAGTTTTCCTCGTGCTGGGAGCGCTCTGCGTACGTTTTATCGATACCAAACAGAAATAATCATATAGATATGAAGAGAATCATTAGTCTCGCAACAATGTTCATTCTTGGTCTGACTGCCTTCGCACAAGGCTATCAGGTCAAAGGCATCGTGGTCGACCAACTCGGCCCTGTATTCGGGGCCACGGTCCTGGAGCAGGGAACCTCCAACGGTGTGTCCACCGGCCTGGACGGTGACTACGCTTTCACTGTTTCCGGACCGGAAGCAATCGTGGAAGTCAGCTGCATCGGCTATGCCACCCAAACTTTCAAGGCATCTGAAGTGCCTGCCACAATCACTCTTTCCGACGACACCACTTTCCTCGATGAAGTGGTCGTGATCGGTTACGGTTCACAGAAGAAGAAAGAGGTCACCGGCTCCGTCGCTTCCATCAAGAGCGAAGATTTCAACGCCGGCGTCAAGACAAACCCCATGGGTCTGCTTCAGGGTAAGGTTGCCGGTCTCAACATCATAAAGACCACCTCCGACCCGACCAGTACCGGATACAATATCCAGATCCGTGGTTTCTCCACCCTCGACAAAGGTGCAGGCACCTCTCCTCTGTTCATCGTCGACGGTGTGCCGGTGAGCAACATCGACAACATCTCCAGCGATGAAATCGCTTCGATGGATGTGCTGAAGGACGGTTCCGCAGCCGCAATCTACGGTACCCGCGGAACCAACGGTGTCATCATTATCACCACGAAACGAGGTGAAAACTTCGAAGATGTGGCCAGCACCCACGTCGAGTATTCTGGATACGCCTCCGTATCCGTCAAGAACGGCGACCTCGGAATGGCTACCCCCGAACAGTACCGCAACCTTGCCGAACTCAGCGGAGGTAAGGTAAAACCCGCCCTCTACACCGATGCCGCCGGCGAAACCTACAATACCGACTGGCTCTCCGAAGTCACCAGGTCCGCCGCCATCGCGCACAACCACAACGTTGCGATCGTGGGATCTTCACGCAAGTTCAACTATCGCGCTTCGGTCAACTACAAGAACGCCGAGGGCATAGCCCGCAACACCAACCGCAACGAAATGATCGCAAAGATCGCCGCCGGGCAGAAAGCCCTCGACGGCTGGCTCGATCTCCAGTACGACCTTTCTTACATGCACTACCGCAACGACTATTTCTGCGGAGATTTCAAGTACGCCTCGCTGCTTAACCCGACTTATCCCATCTACGACGCAAGCACTTCCAACGGATACTATTTCCCTACTGAGACAGGTGCGGTGAATCCTGTAGAAAATATGAACCGGAAGGAATCCTACGGCGATGGCAACTACTTCCGCGGAAGTGTCAAGGCCACGGTGAATATCAAGCCGGTGGAAGGCTTGAAAATCAACGCATTCGGAGCGATGGAAGAGGGCGACAACCGCAGTTTCTCTTACAATCACGGCGTCAATACCGACCTCTCCGACTCCGGTACGGCAGCCCGCGGTGGCAACTTCAACTACAGCCGCCTGCTGGAAATAACCGCCGACTACGTGCACAACTTCAATGGTCACAGCCTCGCCCTTGTCGGAGGTTTCTCCTGGCAGAACTTTCTCTATGACGGTTCCGACATATCCAACAAGGGTTTCCCCACCGACGATGCCAAGTACTATCAGATCGGCAACGGCGATGCCACGAAACAATACCTGAATGTAAGCTCGTACCGCAACTCCAACACCCTGGCCGCCCTGTTCTTCCGTGCCAATTATAATTACAAGGACAAGTATCTCCTTTCCGCCTCCATCCGTCGCGAAGGTTCTTCCCGCTTCGGAGCCAACCACAAGTGGGGTCTCTTCCCCGCACTCAGCGCAGGATGGCGCGTCAGCGGCGAAGACTTCATGAAGAATGTCAGCTGGGTGAACGACCTCAAGCTGCGTCTCGGATTCGGTGTCACCGGCAACAACCTCGCCAGCGACCTCCGTTCCATCGAGATGCTTTCCAACGGCGGAACCTTCTGGTACAACGGCCAGTATGTATACACCTACGCGGTCGCCCAGAACGTCAACCCCGACCTCAAATGGGAAAAGAAGTTCGAATACAACCTCGGCGTGGACTACAGTCTCCTGGACAACCGCCTCTACGGAAGTTTGGACGTTTACTACCGCCACACCGCCGACCTGCTCTGGGACTATGAGGTCCCCACTCCTCCTTATCAGTTCCACACCCTGCTTGCAAATGCCGGCCAGATGGACAGTTACGGTGCGGAACTCTCGCTTAGCTACGTAGCGCTCAAGAAGGAAGACTTCAGTTGGACCACAACTCCCACCATCTCCTTCAACCGCAACTACATCACCCGCCTTTCGGACCCCGAGAAGGGATTCAACTACAAGGAAACCACTTCCGGCGGCGTAGGTGAAAACGGCATCATGAACACCAACACCCAAATCCTCATCGAGGGACAGCCCGTCGGCGCATTCTACGGCCTCGACTTTGCGGGCTTCAAATCCGACGGCACCTGGATGTTCAACACTCCCGAGGGCGGCGTCGTCTCCGGCGCCAATGCCACGGAAGGCCACCGTCAGGTGATCGGCAACGCCCAGCCTCTCTTCACTTTCGGCTGGAACAACAATGTCCGCTACAAGAACTGGGACGCATCCCTGTTCTTCCGCGGTGTATTCGGCAACAAGATCCTGAACCTTACCCGCTGGGCATACGGCCCTCAGGACTCCCAGACCTTCAATGTGTTCATGAAGGATATCGACGGTGCGAACACCGTGCTTTCCGACAAAGCCCATTTCTCCAGCTATTACCTGGAGGACGGCTCCTACATCAAACTCGACAATCTTACTGTCGGATACACCTTCAATCTCAAGGAGAACAAATTCATCCGTTCCGCAAGGATATATGCTACCGGGCAGAACCTGCTCACCATCACGAAATACAGCGGGCAGGACCCGGAGGTCAACACCACGGGCGTATGGGATGCCGGCATTGACTGGTGCTCTTTCTATCCAACGGTTGCAACCTTCCTCATCGGCGTGAACATCAGCCTCTATTAAAATCTGACGGTTATGAAAAAGATAATATTTGCTTCTGTACTTGCACTTCTCGCCCTGAATTCCTGCGACAGCATGCTGGACGAGGTCAACTATGGCAACCCTACTACCAAGGATATGATGTCCAAGGAAGAAAATGTTGCCCTGCTTGTCGGCCAGGCATACGCCGATGTCAAGTGGCTTCACGATCACTGGGGATACTGGGGCGTCGTAACCCTTACCGCCGACGAGGGCGTATGCCCTATCCGCATGCCCGACAAGGACTGGGCCGACGGCAACTACTGGCGCAATCTCAACACCCACAATTGGGATGTGATGGGCCAGGCCTTCCGAAATATCTGGAACACTACCATTTCAGGCGCGGTGCTCTGCAACAAACTGATCGCCACGCTCGAGAACAATAAGGAATCGATGTCCGAAAAGGTTTTCGCACAGTATGTGGGAGAACTAGAGGTCATGCGCAGCTACTACTATTACATGCTCTTCGACTGTTTCGGACGCATTCCATATCAGGAGAAATTCGAGTCTGACACCGAACCCCTGATGGCGCCCGAAAAAGTATGGAGCCGCCTTGTGGACTGCCTGGAGAAGAATGCTCCAAACCTCCCCGTGGTCACCGACGCGAACCGTGCGCTGAATTACGGCCGCGCAACCCAGGGCTTCGCCTATGCTCTGCTCGCACGCCTCTACCTCAACGCCGAGTCCTTCGGATGCACCCCTTCCAACATCGACCTGACCAACACCGCCGGCAGCAAGATCAGTTCCGCCGCCGACTTCTATACCAATGCCGTACGCTGCTGCGACGCCATCATCGACGCCGGCTCCTACAGCATTGAGGACAACTTCTTCAACAACTTCAAGATCAACAACGAAGGCAGCAG
>ONFK01000087.1 GCA_900317065.1 uncultured Bacteroidales bacterium | reverse complement strand
ATATCCTGGATAGGACGGCGCAGACGCAGAGTGATGTCACTTTCCGCACATCCGCATTGTTTTATAGGGACAAGGGAGATAATTATGTTACCAAGGTCTCTGATTTCTCGACCAAAGCCAGCACTACTATAGAGTTCATCAAGAAGCAAAACGCCGGCGGTGGCGGAGACTATCCCGAAGCAGTACATACCGCCCTTGAGACTGGCTTGCAGAAACTGTCCTGGAGCGAAGTTCCTTGTGCAAAACTGGCCTTCATGCTTCTGGACGCTCCGGCTCACCACGAAGACGCAATCATCAAAAGCCTTCAGAAGTCCGTGGAATCATACGCAGCCCAGGGAATTAAACTTATTCCCGTCGCCGCAAGCGGTGTGGATAAGAACACCGAATTCATGCTCCGTTTCTTCTCGATACCTACCGGAGGCACCTATGTCTTTATCACCAACGACAGCGGAGTCGGCAACGATCACATTGCCGCCACTGTCGGTGAATATCAGGTTGAGCATCTCAACGACCTCATGGTACGCCTGATAAACAAATATACGGAATGAGAGTGCCTTCTACAGGCCCCCTATGCCCTTATAAGCGCGATGGCGACGAGTACCATGCTTAAGAGGAAGTAGAAGAGGATGGTTACCAGTAGGTAGATGAGGCCGGTTTTGATGGTGAGTTTGAGGGCTGGGCGGTTGCCGAGTCCAAGCCACTGGCGATAGTCTATAAACAACAGGATTCCCATCACGAAGACGCCCAGGTCCGCGCTTTTTCCAAAGGTGACCAATAGCGCCAAGAACATAAAGACACAAAACTGGCAAAGGACATAGGCCGATGCTGCGGCTGCACCGGAGACGCTGACGTTGTGTTTCTTCCGGAGTAACCAGACCATGGCGAACCATAGCAGCAGGAAGTTCCCCAGAAACAACGGAATACCTTTGCTTCTAAGGTCGCCTTCGACTGCCGCCAGAGAATCTTTCCATGGAGTATCGGCTTTCTCCGGATACAAATCCAGATGCGTCAGGATCAATGACTGGGTAGCAGTGGACAGCAATGACTGGATTATCCTATTGGATTTATCGCTCCTCGTAGTACTGTCCACCTGGATGGTATTTTTATTAACGGCCAGATCCATCTGGAGATCAGAGTTCTCCAAACCTTCGATCAAACCATCGGCAATGGTGGACTTTACCGCGCCGGGCTGCACCACGGCCAGCAGAAGAGTAAAGACAGAATAGAACACCAGCAGTGCGGTAAAAGGTGCAAGATATCGTTCGTGCTGCCCGCGGATATAGTCCCGGATCATAAATCCCGGCCTTAAGAAAAGGTGGGAGAATGTGCGCTTGGCATCATTGTTCAGGAACGGAATGATAGCCTCTCCGGTACCTTTGAAGATGCCATCTTTATTCTGCTTTGTCTCACGCTGCTTCCGCCAGGGAACATATCCAAGTTCCCTGTAAATCGCCCATAACCTAAGTCTGGGTTGAATCCAGTTGGATACCCGGCTCATCCTTTTTTCTTCTTAGCTGCCTTCTTGGCTTCCTTCTCCGCTTTGCGGGCGGCGATCTGCGCCTGCTCGGTCTCGTAGGCCATCTTGGTCTTGATCAGAATCACACCATTGCCACCGCGCGAACCGTAAATCGATGCGCTGCCATCTTTGAGAACCTGCACAGAATGAATCTGGTTGGGATTCACCATATTGATATTGTCGCAGATGACGTCATCCACCACAATCAAAGGAGAAGAATACCCAACCAGCGCCTGCGTCCCCCGGATCCGCAGAGTGCCGTTGGGGTTGATTTCCACCCCCGGCACCCGGCTCCTGATATAGTCCGAGATGCTTTCGTAGCTTCTAACAGCCATTTCATCCACCTTCACGGTGTTCACGGCAAAGCCAAGGCCTTCGCGGGTCGTGGATCCGTATCCGACGTCGACCACCTCGTCTTTTGGGTTCTCGGTTTTTTGCGAGGGGAGTCTGCCGGCGCTCCCGCAGGCACTCAAGAGGAGCACCGCGGGAACGCAGAACAAACTCAGCACTTTCGTCATTTGCACCATTTATCCAGCCAGTCGAAGAAGTTGCGATGCCAGTAGAGGGCGTTCTGCGGCTGGAGTATCCAATGGGTTTCTTCGGGGAAGATGATGAGTTTCGAAGGAACTCCCATCATCTGCGCGGCGTTGAAGGCGGCCATGCCCTGCTCTGAAGGGATGCGGAAGTCCATTCCGCCGTGGATGCAGAGTATGGGCGTGTGCCATTTGGTTATCATCGAAGAAGGGGAGTTGGCATAGTGGCGCTGCGCTTTAGGAGTGGATGCGTAGGGTGCGCCGGCCTGCTGCATGCCGCCGAAGGTGATGCCGTCGCCGGCAGGGCCCATGCCCGCTTCGGGATTGTAGGCATACTCGGTGAGGCCGCCATTGTCCCAGTTCGCGAACCACATTTCCTCGGTGGTGAACCAGAGCTGCTTTTCGTCGAAGATGCCGGCGTGCGCTATGAAGCAGTCATAGAGGTCGCCGTGGAGGCCTTCAAGCATGTATGCGGAATAACCGCCGTAGGATGCTCCCACGCAAGCGAGCTTGCCTACGTAGGGCTGGCTCTTGATATAGCGCCCCGCAGCCAGATAGTCCTGCATGTTGAGCCCCGGGTAATCTCCGGAAATCTGCTCCTTCCATGCCTGTCCGAAGGCGGTGGTGCCGCGGCGGTTGGGGAGAATCACTATGTAGCCCTGCTGGGCCATCATGCGGTAGCACCATCGGTAACTCCAATCCTGGGAATTCGTGCCTTGAGGGCCTCCGAGCACGATTTCGATGGCCGGATAGACCTTGTTGGGATCGAACTTGGGAGGGTAGATCACCCAGCACTGCATCTGCTGGCCGTCCACTGTCTGCACGTGTATGCTCTCTTCGCTGATAGGGGAGAGGCGGTCGAGGATGTGCTTGTTCTCGCTTGTAATCTGCTTGAAGGAAGGTTTCTCTCCCGGAACTACGCTCACAAGTTCCTGGGGGAACTCGAGACTGTAGTAGGAAGTGAGGAGTTCCACGCTTCCGTCCTCCCTGTCGAGGATGGCGAAGGGAGAGAAGAAGTCCGTCCACCAGTCACCCGGTGTGAGGCGCTCGACCTTGCCGTCCAGTCCGGTGCGGAAAATGCTCTGCACGGCTTCGTCCACGAGGGCCGCAAAGTAGATCTGCCTGCCGTGCCACACAGGGCCGGTGACATCGTGGTCGAAGTCTTCGCCGAGGCGGCGGATGCCCGTAACCTTCACTTCTCCGTTCTGGCCGGCTTCACCGCCCATGCCGAAGTCGATGTCTGCGACCATAAGTCTTTGCTGATCTGCTTCATAGCCGTCGCGCGGCATGGAAATCCAGGCGAGGTGTTCTCCGTCGGGGCTCCATACTGGATCGGTGTCGTAGCCGCCTGTTTCGGTGACGGCGGTTGTCGCGCCGGTGAGGATATCATAGATGTAGATGGAAGTATTCGTGCTGAAGGCATACTCCTTGCCGGTCTTCTTGCGGCAGCTGTATGCGATGTGGCGGCTGTCCGGCGCCCAGTCGAGCTGCTCGACTCCTCCGAAAGGTTCAGTGGGCAGTTCGAACAGGTTGTCGGGCCCCAGGATGTCGAGCGAGTTGTCAGGTGTGATGGTACCGTTCACGAGAGTTGCGACATAGCTGCGGGGGATTTCGGTCACCCAATGGTCCCAGTGGCGGTACATCAGGTTCTCTGTTGTATAGGCCTGGGCCTTGTCGAGGGTGGGATCCGTGTCGGCAGGCTGTACCACGGCCGGGTTCTTGATCGTGGACGTGTAGATTATCTGCTGGCCGTCCGGAGAGATTTTGAACTCTCCGATGCCGGAAGGTATGTCGCTGAGTTTCACCTTCTTTC
This sequence comes from uncultured Bacteroidales bacterium, assembly GCA_900317065.1. Lineage (GTDB taxonomy): Bacteria > Bacteroidota > Bacteroidia > Bacteroidales > UBA932 > Cryptobacteroides. The sequence continues at coordinate 2,767 of ONFK01000087.1, read as the reverse complement.
CGAGCTTGCCAGCCTTGAACGGCGCCTTGTAAAGCTGGCCTCCCTGGAGGAAGTAGATATCCTTTCCGTCCTTGCTCCAACGGGCGCAGGACACGCTCTTCTTTTCGTTGGTGAGCCGGACTTTGCCCGAACCGTCCGTATTGCAGATGTAAATGTTCCGCAGGGAGTTGTTCTCTTTGATGTTCTGGTAGCTGACTCCGTAGAGGATCTTGCTTCCGTCGGGCGAAAGCTGAGGGTCGGACAGGCGTCCGAATGCAAGGAGTACCTCCGGAGTCATGACTCCGTCGTTTATCTCTACTTCCGGAACGGCCGCCTCTTTGGGCGCACTGCCGGCGCAGGATGCTGCAATCATCATTGTAAAGATTAGATGTTTGATTTTCATATTGTCAACTGATTTTACTATAGTCTTTCATATCGTACTTCCCTTTGCGCAACTCTTCTGCAAGCAGTCTGTTTACGGGAAGTTCAAGCGAAGGGTCCGCATTCAGCACCTTGTCGGCATAAACACGCGCTTCGTTGAGCATCAGGCCGTCTTTCGCAAGCGAGGCTATGCTCAGCTTGATGGGAAGCCCGCTCTGCTGAGTGCCTTCAAGGTCTCCGGGGCCCCGCATCTTCATGTCTTCTTCGGCGATTTCAAAACCGTCGTTGGTCCTGCACATCAGCTCCAGGCGGGACTTCGCTTCCTTGCTTGTCTTGAAGTCGTGTACCAGAATGCAATAGCTTTCGTCGGCTCCGCGTCCCACGCGTCCGCGTAACTGATGGAGCTGGCTCAAGCCGAAGCGCTGGGCACTCTCGATCACCATGACGGATGCATTCGGCACGTCCACCCCCACTTCTATGACGGTGGTGGAAACCAGGATCTGGGCCCTTCCGACGGCAAATGCGGACATGTTGAAATTCTTCACCTCCGCGGACTGCTGCCCGTGCACTATCGCCACCTTGTAATCCGGATCCGGGAAACGCTTTAGGATTTCCTCATATCCCATCTCCAGGTTGTTCAGGTCCATCTTCTCGCTCTCGAAAATCAACGGATAGACAACGAAGACCTGGCGCCCCAACTCAATCTGTTTGCGCATGAAATTATAGACAGTGCCCTTCTTGGCATCGGAAATCATCGCGGTCTTCACCGGTTTCCTCCCGGGCGGCAGTTCGTCTATCACCGATACGTCCAAATCTCCGTACAGAGTCATTGCAAGCGTCCTGGGTATAGGAGTGGCCGTCATCACCAGTACGTGAGGCGGCACAGAAGGCCCCTTGCCCCAGAGCTTTGCCCTCTGGTCTACACCGAAACGGTGCTGCTCGTCGATCACCGCGAGGCCGAGGGCGTGAAATACCACATTGTCTTCGAGCAGGGCGTGGGTGCCCACTATTATGCCTATGCTGCCGTCTTCAAGTCCGGAATGGATTTCCCTGCGTTCTTTTTGGGTGCTGCTTCCTGTAAGCAGGGCACAGCGGACTCCGGTGGGTTCCAGATAGCGGCTGATATTTGCAAAGTGCTGCTGGGCAAGAACTTCTGTGGGCGCCATGATGCAGGCCTGGTAGCCGTTGTCTATCGCAAGCAGAGCGCTCAGGACGGCCACCATGGTCTTTCCGGAGCCCACATCGCCTTGCAGCAGCCGGTTCATCTGGTGCCCGCCTTTCATATCGTTGTGTATCTCGCGGATAACTCTCTTCTGCGCTCCGGTCAGTTCGTAGGGCAGGGAGCCGTAGCAGGCATTGAATGCCGCCCCCACCTTGGTGACGGGAAGCCCGACTGAACCACGGGACTGAATGTATTTCTGCTTCAGCAGGGACAGCTGAAGGAAGAATAACTCCTCGAATTTGAGCCTGCGCACAGATTTCTGCAGGGCGTAGCTGTCGGCGGGGAAATGGATATTCCGCAGTGCATAAGTCAGAGGCACAAGGGCGTTTTCCTTAAGTATATAATCTGGAAGTGTCTCCTTGATTTCCGGAAGACACATAGCCAGCGCCGCGCTCTGCAATTTGCACATCACCTTGCCGGTAATGCCTCCGTTCTTGAGTTTCTCCGTGCTTGGATAGACACCCGTGAGCGTTCCCCGGGCCTCTGTTCCTCCGGCAACCGGATTGTCAATTTCCGGATGCACAATGTTGAGACGGCCGTTGAACTCCGACGGTTTGCCGAAAAACAGGAAGGTGCTGCCGGGTTTGAGGCGCTCGTAATTCCATTTGATGCCCTTGAAGAACACCATCTCCATTTGTCCGCTCCCGTCGTCCACTATCACGCTCAGGCGCTTTGCCGCGCGGATTTCTACCGGTCCGCCCTTCGCCATCTGCGTGCTGCCTCCCGGCCCTATCAGAGTGCTGCTGACTACAGTTCCCTGAATCTGAACGTAGGCAAGGTCTCCGCGCGCATCCCGGATGGGGGTTATGCTTGTGCGATCGATGTAGCGGAAGGGGAATATGCGGAGCAGGTCTCCGAAGGTCTCGACACCAAGTTCCGAGCGAAGCAGTGCAGCCCTCTTGGGCCCCACTCCGCTAAGGTACTGTATTTCCGAATTAAGCGCCGACATGTCTACAAATATACAGAAAAAACCGGCAGAGCAGACGAATATTAAAATAATATGTTATTTTTGCGGTTGACGAAACCAATAATAATCAATCAATAACAAGTCATGAAAAAACTCTTTATCATTGCCCTCGCCGCCATGTTCGCCCTGGTATCCTGCGACAAGAGCGGCGGTAACGACACGCCCGGCGACACTGCATCCCTCGAAGGCCGTTGGAATGCTCCCCGCTTTGAAGATAA
>ONFK01000001.1 GCA_900317065.1 uncultured Bacteroidales bacterium | reverse complement strand
CAAATTTTTGAAAATTACTTTTGTCGAGAGCGAAACTGGGGGCGTGGTCTTAAGCGATGACGCCGCGAGAGATTTTGACCCCCTACCCCTTCGTCGAACAGTCCGCCTTCAATACGTGATATGCGATAAGGATAAGGAGGGCGAGCCTGAGATCAACCTTCAGCAGATAGGACAATCCCATGTACACAAGAAGGCAGACCGTCGCCAGGAGCCAGCCAGAGTTCTCACTTCGTTTCATGGCTCAGTCCTCCTTCTTGCTCCTGTGCTTGACAATCTTGTAACCTTGTTTCCGGTTAAACACCATCGTCCAGCTGTCCCATATCTCATAGTGCCACCACTGCTTGTGGATACCATAATACCGAACAACATAGAAGATGTCTCCCTTGTCTTCAAAGGACAGCACAAGGTGGTACTTATACTCTCCTGGTCGGATGCTCCGTTTCGGTTTGAATGTGTTCATAATAACTTCGATGTCTGTCTTTTCAGTTCACTCACAATCTGGTCGGCCAGCATCTTAAAGCCATCCTCGTGTTCCGAGAGGTACTCCAGGAGCTCGTAACTGACCATCGTACTCACTTGGAAGGTGGCCATGTCCTCATTCGGTTCGAGCACGACCTGAGAGCAGAACACCCGGTCCGACTCGTCGATGTCGTGTACGAACCCAAGAAGGTCGTGGATCAATGTAATCTTCCCTTGGAAGTAAGCAGGGTTTCCCGACTTCATTCCACGGACAGAATGATTCAGCCACTTGTTCAACTCCAACCGGAGGGCATTCAGCACTTGTTCTTTTTGATGCTGGTCATCCTCGCTCCACTCTGTACCATTTTCGTGACCGCACGAAATTGGTGAGAGCTTCTGCTCCTGCATCCACAATGCGCCTGCCACGAGTCCGAGCTCATAGGATCCAGAGACGAATCGGCTCATGATGCCTGCGCCCTGATCGCCGTAGCCCAGTGCATTATAGAACCGCTCAGGATCTTCCGCCTTCATCTTCTCCAATGCTACGATAATTTCATTTGCTGTCATACTTCCTCCCATGTAAGTCCAATGACATCGCGATTGTTATCAAACATGTTGTTGATCATAAACTCACTATTTTCATCCGCCTCTTTTGCACTCATCCGAATCAACTCCCGCGACCCGTCTGAGTACATTAGATACAGGCCTTCATCCAGTGGCTCCCAACCAACTATATAGTCCACCCGGATAAATCTCAAATGCTTCCTTGCTGATGTTTCTTTTTCCATGCTTGTATTATTTTCTTGTCCCTGTTACCCTTGGAGATATTGCAGTCCTGACACAGGCTCTGCAGGTTGCCAAGGTCATAGAAGTCCTTGCACACTGGCCAGGGGATGATATGATCCACGACCTCCGCAGGTTTGATGATGCCCTGCTTCCTACACTCTGCGCACAGCGGGTGGCTCATCCTCCATGCGCGTGAGATCCTTGTCCACCTCGCTGTGTGGTAGAGATCCGCAGACCGCACACGATGGTACCCTCCGTCATGGCTGTCAACCCTGTCCGGACTGTCCGGACTGTCCCACCGCAGCTTCATCGCATCTGGAGGTCTTTGAACATCTCCTGCATCACGGAGTCCTTCGTGATGCTGTAGCCCGGGGTAAGCAGGAGGTCGACCAGCAGGCCATCCATGTCCGTCTCCATTTTCACCTGTGTGATGTCGACGTTGTAGTTCCCGTTGATGGTGACAGCTGCATTGTCTGGAATCAGCGATACCATCCTTTTCAATTCTTTTCCCGAAATCATTGGTTTGATTGTTTTAGTTATATTTCTATGATGCGGAACTCGATCCGCGGGTTGTTCTTGTCGAGGAACTTGTCGGCTACGATCTTGACGCACCGGTTGTCATTCTTCACCGTCTTCGTGTACTGAAGGCAGTCAAGGATGATCTTGAGGGAGTTGTCCAGGTCGTGCGACATGCTTGCGAAGTAGACGCGGAGATGGAGTTCGAAGAAGCCGGTGATCATGAGGTCACGGTACTTGCCGACCTGGACGTAGAAGGATTGTTCGTAGGCCTTCAGGCCGGGTGTCTTGGCGAGGCTCCCGTGTCCAGACAGTGTGATGATCTTGTAGGAATTGCTTTTGCTCGGGGGCTGCCCGATGATGGTCTGCCAGTCGTGTTCTATCATTTGTCCCAGTTGATTAGTTCGTATTCCCACTTTGCGAGCCTGTTGGCCCGTTCGTCCAGATGGACGGAGTACTTGTCCAGGTATTCCTCATTGTCTGCGAGATCCAAGGCCTTGAGATAGTTCCAAACAGTCCAGACTATCTGGGCGATTCCGATGATGATGAGGATTGCTACCATGATTAGGAGTTTGATTTAAGCCATTTGTATGTTTTGCGGATAAGATTTTCTGTCGTTGCGATGATATTGTCCGTAGCAAGCGCCTGTGTGTTCTTCCCGCCGATCTGACGGTAGTACACATTCAGCAAACGGATGGAGTGATAGGTGATTGCCTTGATGTCGTTGTTCACCCTCGGTTCTCCGGGGACGTACTTGCCCGTCATGGGGTCGACCTTGATATGCCTATACACGTTCCCCCAATAGGCTTGTGCGGCGTGTGCAAGGGTGTTGCACAGCGAGATTGAGGACACTACCCGCGCATCTTCAACGGGGAGGTCTGTGAATACCGCCATCACTGCATAGAGGGCGATGTCGAGGTCATACGCCATGTACTGCTCAAATTCCTCCATCATGTCCCCGACCTCATCCTGCTCGTCAATGTTGAAGGCGTTGAAGAAACGGTTGTTGAACTTGGTATACGCCTCCATCCAGTTGTCGTGGTGGTACTTTGCTTTGAACCGGAAATTAACCCCTGCGATGTTCTTGTTGTGGAGTTGGTACATCAGATCGAGCACAAAGATGGGAACGACTGGCTCAAAGGTATCTCCCTGCGTCCGGACGAATCCTATGTGTTTTAGGTATCTCTCAACGATTTCCTTCTTTGTCATTTTCTTTCAGGTGTTTTCCAATTTCGATAAAGTGCTTTGCAATCCGTATAATCGTCTCCTCCGTGGCGATATAACGGTGGTGACGCCAGTCATTAACGGAAATCCATTTTCCGCCCTCCTCCATCTGGACGTATACACCCGGAGCATACTTATCGCTCTCGCCTTTGTGCACGCGCCTATGAGAGTAAAATCCTCCGTAAATAGCCTCGTCGATTTCCTCCTCTAAAGTAATGGATAGATTTATAATTATCGGGTTCATTTCCTATCCCCCCATTTCGTTACGACCTCCTAATTGCTCCATCGCCTCCTCCTCAGAAATACCATTCCAAGAGGCGTATTCACGGACTCTTTCTATTTTAGCGCTAATGGATTGTGCCCTCTCGTATTTCCATTCATCTGCATCCGGGGCTTGCATGGCATCGTAGTAATCTTTGTATAAATTCTTGCTCATTTCTTTTCCTCCTGTTTCTCAATCATTTTAATGTGTTTAACAACTCCTTCCTCGGAGACAATATGAAAGTCCAGATTGACCTCCTTGCCGTCTTTGAAGATAGGAATATGAGTTCCTGAAATCTGCCCTTCAAGGACAATCAGATTGGTTAATAATTCTGCGAGTGTCATTTCCCCTCCTTGCTTTTGTGGAATCTACGGAGAACTTCTTGATACTGCTCATCCAAGAGCCGTGTGAAAGTGAATGTTCCATGCTTGTTGTTTTTGACTGCGTAGAGAAAAGTATGGATCAATTCCAGGTCTTCGATTGTCAGCGCGAGGTCTTTCTCGGTATCAAGCCTTCTTATCCAATCACTAAAAGTGTTTAATGCTTTTAGATAACCGATTGCTATTCCATGTTCGTTAGCATTATAGGAAGGGCTGTTATTGTTTCGCTTTTCTCTATGCTCAACAGCATGAAACTGCCACCTGTGTTGCAGTTTTTCAATCCTTGAAAGTATTTCTTCTTTTGTCATTTCTTTTCCTCCAGAGCAATTAGGGCCGCTTTCAGTCTCTCATCCCTGCTGGCATCCGAGGGATATGTGTAAGTGATGGGCTGTTGTTGGACGAGTTCGGGCTTCTGCTCTTTCTGCTCGAAGTCATATCCAAGTATCTTCCTCGCCCACTTATCCGTATCTGCTTCTATATCCGAATCATCCTTTTTATTGGCTGCTTCTTGGAGGTATTGGAGCATCAGTGATTTCAGTTGTTCTATGTTGATGCTTGGCTTCTGCTCTTTCTGCTTTTCGGAAGGGAAGTCAATCCACTTTGACACTGGCGGGTTGAGATGGTGAGGTTTATCCTCGTCATCATAGTTAGAAATCTCCCAGCCTTCGCCAACATAGTATCTGCCGATAAAGTAGTTTCCTGCTTCGTCCTTGCACAGAACCTCTCTTGGATTGTCTGGCAAAGAATTGCCTACTTTATGCCATCCATCCTCGTATTTTGCATTTGACGCGCAATCTGCGGAAATAGAATCGGCGTTTTTCAGATTATCTTTTTTCTTTTCGAGGTAGGCGATCCAAGACTGCCGTGCTTCGTGGGTAAATATACCTTCTGCTTGTTCAGATTCAAGGAAACGAATCATACCTTGCCTTATCTTCTCGTCCTCGCTCTCTTTGAGTTCGGGAAAGATTTCAGTAAGTGCCGGGCTAATTTCAATAAGGTCACTATAACGCCAGTCGCCTTCACCGTTTTTTATTCTCCGCGCCCGTTCCAGTGCCTCATCATAGGCTTTCGCTTTTTCTTTCTCGTTCATATTCGTGTCTTTCTTCAAGGTTTTCACAGTATCTTTCGTAGTCCTCCTCCGGATCATATTCATCATCATAATCCGGATCAAGGGGCGAAAGGAATAGGTTTCTGTTGTGCCAGGTCATAGCTTGTCAGTGAATTGCATGTAGGAGTAGAGTTCGTCAGCGAACACCAGCGGCATGTCGAAATAGTCCTGCATGATGCGGACGTGATGAATGACCGTTGAGTGGTGTATTCCCATGGCGGACGCGATGTCCATGTAGGGATAGCCTTCCTTGTGCATCCTGAAGGCGACAAAACGCCTGATCATGACGGACGACCGGCAGCGCGAGTCGTCGAGCGGTGTGCCGATGACACGTTCCGCGGCCGAGACCAGGTCGACGTATCTGTCGCCGGCCGAAGGCCTCCGTGACGCCCCCTGTGTGAGGATCCTCTCCGCAACCGCCACTCTCTCTTTCGTGGAGAGTCTCGCGGCGGACATGAGTATTCTGTCCATGTCATTCATCGTCAATCGATTTGAAAATGTAGTATCTTCTCGGTGCCACTTCGAGCCGTTTTGCCCTTCTCGTTTCCGGCGTCCAGTAGGCGATGAGGTTCTTTTCATCCAGGATGTAACCCCGCCTTTTGAGATAGCTGCGGTCGCAGATCTTCTGTCGTGGCTGCCGTGACACCTTGAGGTTGGACAGCTGCGTCAGGCCCCATTTGTAGCGGATTCTGTCTACATCAAATGTCTTCTTCCAAGTTTCTGCCGCCCTCTTCCTCGCACTGTTCCACCGGCGCGTCCCGATTCTGTCCTTCATTCTTTCACCGGGCTTGATCTGAAATTCTTCAGAACGTGGGATCTTATAGCCTTTCGGAGGCCATCCCATCGCCTTGTTGGCTTTGCGGGCCAGGGCCGTAGCATTGCTCTGAGTTTTGCGCATGAACTGCTTCGTCTTCTTCAGGCCCAGTTGCCTGACGATCCGATGGAAGGTGGAATACTTCAGCCCGAGCCGTTCCATCAAGATATCGTTCTTCGTGTTCTTGAAGTGCTTTACCAGGTATGCCTCCTGCTTGGGTGTCAGCACTATCTTGTTTGCATTCATTCTTCATTTGCCTCCTTGTCCTTCTTTCAGCGTTCGTAACAGTGAAAGATATTCGTTCACAGAGATTTGAAATCCGGAGCCTGCGCGGCGCCTCCTGCCGGCATTCCGCCCTGGCGGCGGCAGCTGCATCCAGGATTCTCCGGATTTCGCGCTCCGTGAACCGGATTTCAGAAAGGGAGATCCGACTCATTGTCTTCCTGGGGCTGCGGTGTGGTCGGTATCGATTCCGGTTTCGGTGCCTCAGTCTCGGCCGGCGAGACGAATACCATGCGGACGTCGGTGTACCACCGGCCGTTGTACTCGCGGGATCGCAAGTCGAACTTGACATTGACGGTACGGCCCTTTAGGGCGGTCACTTCCCCCAGCTTGTCCTCTCCGAAGACGATCATGGGGTACTTGTCGGTGTAGTCTCCGTCCTTCTGTTCGAAAATGATGGTGGTGCGGCTCCAGGAGTTTCCAGCCTGTGATGTGCCGGTGACGGTGTCGAGGATTTCGGCAACCGAGCAGTTCTTGAGTTCGAAAAGCATGTCTAATTATTTTGAATGATGAACATTTCCTTGAAATCCATGTAGTTGTCTGACGGGCGCATGAGGACTCCGAAGTCCTTTTCGCCCTGCCGGTTCTTTCGTACCCAGACCTCGAGGTCCGGCAGCCTCGGGCCTTCGGTGTTGTTGAGCATGAGGACGATGTCCGCGTCCTGTTCGATGGCGCCGGAGTCCCGCAGATTGTACAGCTGCGGTTCTTTGCTCATTTTGGCCGCCTCGCGGTTGAGCTGGCATAGGAGGACGATGGGTATACGTAGGCTCTTGGCCGTGGCCTTGAGCGTTCCGGTGATGTCGGCGATCTGCTGGTAGAGCGGAGCCTTGGGATCTGCGGCCGCCTGCTTGATGAGTCCGAGGTAGTCGATGTATGCGACGTCACAGCGGCCCTGCTTGTTGAGCACCGTCATGCGCGAGACGATGTCCCGGAGGTCCCTTGCGTTGTCGTTGATGACGATTGGTAGCTTGTCGAGCTGTGCGGCGGCCTGCTCGAAGCGTTTCCAGTCGTCGGGGGAGTCGAAGCCGTTGGCGATCTTGTATGGTGTAACGATGGATCGGCGCGGTTTGTCGAGTCCTGTATAATTTTCGTCATCGTACTCCTCGGAGACGGACGCGATGAGCCTCATGGTGAGCTCGTCGTAGGTCATCTCGATGGAGAACATGGCGGCGCTGCGTCCCTGTGCTGCGGATGCCTTGAGCATGTGTAGTGCCAGGGCGGTCTTACCGACAGACGGTCTCGCGGCCAGGATGATCAGCTGCCCCGGGGCCATGCCTCCGTAGAGCACGTCGTCGATGGACCGGATGCCGGTGGTGATTCGGTTCGGCCTTCCGCTCGAGGCGTCGTCGGCCCGTTTCTGGATCTCGTCGGCGAGTTCGTTGATAGCGTCTACGATGGTGATCTCCCCGCGGACAGTGGAGGGCTCGAGCTGTGCGACAGCCTCGGCTGCCCCCGCATAGATGGATGCGTCCGTGGTCCCCTGTTCCTGCGACAGGTGGAGGATGGAGAGGGCGGCATGGTAGCAGCGTCTTCTGACGATGGCGGTGTGCAGCGCCCTTGCGTGTTCCTCGGCGTACCGGAACCCGAGGTCGTCTATCATCCCGTCGGTCCGGAATATGTACTGCACGAACTCCGTTCCAACGGTGACTGCGACGTTCGGCATGTCGAAGGGCTGGCCTTCATTGAATCGCCTGACGCATTCGTTCCAGACGGTCTTGCGCAAATCGGAAGTGAAGTGTGATTCGTCGACGATGTCGCTGACGGCAGCCATGGTTCCGTTCTCGGACATGATGTCCGCGAGGACCTGCCATTCGATGATCGACGAATCCGGGACCGGGATGTCGGCGAGCGAGGGTATGATAGGCTGCTTTTTCATTTGTGTTTTTTCATAAATTCATCCACCGACAGGTGGACCCTTTCTTTATTTTTAATTTCTTTATTATTATCCTTTATAGAATTATCTATAGTATTATGGGGTGCGGTTTCCGCACCGGTGCGGTGCGCTGAGCGCACCTGTCGGCGCACCGGTCTATAGTCGCACATCTTCTTCCCTCCGGACCATCTTTCCCTCTTCTGGACAAGGCCCTTTTCCACCAGGGACGCAAGGGTGTCGAGGATCGTGTGCTTGCGCTTGCACCCCATCCACCAGCCCAGGTAGGATGCGGAGCCCTGGAACCATTCCCCATCATGTCCGTACGAACAGATGACCGCGTAGGCCATGAGTTCGTTGCTATTCAGTCCAAGGTCCAGCATCCAGTCCTGTATGGTGACATAACTTGACATCAGTAGCCGATATCGACACTCTTCACACCGGAGCGGTAGCAGGCCGTGATGTACGCAGGCTCGACGGTCCATTCCCGGACCCATTTCTCCTCGGTCGTCATGGCTATTCCTCCTCCTTCGATTTGCGGGGCTTCTGGAACCGGACGGCGTCCGCGGTGGTGGTGGACAGGAACTCCGTCGCTCCCCATTCCTTCAGGGCGTTCGTGTTGGTCTTCAGGACTACGTCCACGTAGGCGGGGAGCCCCGCGTCATGGGCGGCGCTGGTGGCTATGTCCAAGTAGGCCTTGTCCAGCTCGTCCTGGTTCACGGCGGACTTCTCGCTGACGTAAGGGGTGAATGAGTAGAAGGTACCCTTCGCCTTCTCCATGCCGGTGGCCTTCATCACCTCGGCGATCTTCGCCTTGACGAATGCGATGGAGTTCTTCGCGGCCTTCTCCGCCCTGGCGGCTGCGTCTTTCTCCGCCTTCCACATCTGGGCCTCGTCCTCGCGGACCTTCAGCCAGCGGCCCAGGGAGTCGATCCCGTCGTTCTGCAGGAGGTCCTGGATGGCGGCCTTGCGGGCCTCCATCTCTTCTGTCGCCTCCGTCACTTCGCCCTCGTTCTCCATGTACTGCTCCTCCAGCAGTTCGGAAAGCCTTGCGAGGGTGGCAAGCGCATCCTGAATGTCTTTGTACTTCATATCTAAAGTGATTCTTTAGGTGATTACTCCGTAAAGTCTACCATCGTGCGGAACGCTTCCAGCAGGTTGCCCGGCCATTCGTAGCTATCCTCGGCCTTCTTCTTCCTGGCGTCGCGCTCCGGGCCTTCCGGCACCTTGCACACCCAGTCGACGATCTGCTTGATGTTTTCGTCCGTGACGGTCTTCTTCACGGCGGGTTCCTCGGGCTTCTGAGCGGTTTTCTCTGCGGCGGTTGCAGTCTTCCTCGTCCGCCCCCGTCTCGCGGCCTCACAGGGCTTTTGCAGTTCGTCCTGGTCGACATCCGGGAGATCCTCCCCGGCGTAGATGTACAGGCCCAGTCCGTGACGGGCGCAAGCCTTCGTCAGGGAGCGCTGGATCGCCTTGTTCATGTCGAAGCTGGTGACCAGTTCGACGGGGATGCTGTTGTTCCTTGCGTCCATGACGGGCAGGTACTCGATGTGTTCCAGCCCTTCGATGGTGACTCCGGTCTTCACCCAGCAGGTCCGTCCGTCGGTGAAGTAGGGACGCCCTTCGGCATCTTCATAGATGGTGTAGGATGCGGCAGGGTAGCGCTTCTTGACCTCGGCCCAGGCCCATGCCCAGGAGAGATAGGTCAGCTGGCCCTTCTTCTCCGTATGCTCGTTGCAGTTCACGGCGTTGAGCGTCTCGAAAACTGACTTCTGTAATTGTTCCATGTGTAATTGTTCTTAATTCATCATAAAGGTAAAGGCTCCGGACCTCACGGCCGGGAGCCGTGCAAGAATAAAAGTGAATTGTGTTGTATAGTCCCGTATAGCGGGTATGTGTCTATCGGACGTTCCATCTTTGCAGAAGGTCCTTGCCTTTATAGAATTTGCCACGGACGCCCTTCCTCGTGAAAGGCTCCAGGCCAATCTTCTCCCACCTTGCAAGGGTATGGCGCTCGACTCCGAGGAGCCGTGCCGCTTCAGCTTGCGAGTATACGCCCTGTGGGCTTATGTCCGGTCGTTCAGCGGTCATGCTATCCGAGTGATATGAATGGTGAGTGTTTTTTGGTCGATGGCTGTGACGAAGCTGCGGTTCTCCAAGGGCTTCAGTGTAGCAGCCTGCGCTCTTGCGCTCATACATGCGGCAAAGGAGGGAAGTGTGAATGAACGGGTTTCTCCTACATGGATAGCCCGGAGATCTTCTCTTGTTACTTTTTCTGCTTTCATGTTTACTATTCGATTGTTTCTTTTACTTTTCTGAGCTGGAGACTCTGCGCACCGATCTTCAGCCAAGCAAAGCCATCATCCCGATGGCGCTTATCTGTGATAGCTATCTTGACAGGGGCCAAACGTTTGTTCTCTTCCCTGATTTCCATGCAGTATTGCTCCAGATCCATCTGGACGTCTTCGAGAAGTTCTTCGGCGATGCAGCAATACAGATACTTCTTTCTTGCATATTGCATGACGGCATCTTCCGCTTTCGGACGGCCTGCGGCGACGTAGGCGCCATAGACAAACCACATTGGGTATTTTTCGTCAAGATAGCTCATGCCTTTTCCTCCAATCTTTTGGATCCCCACCCGGAGAGACCGGCAGCGGCGAGGCAAACGAGGGTCCAGGTGGTAAGGCCTCCATCGAGGCCCTCAACGCACCCGGCGAATACTGCAATCACGCAGATGGCGCTTAGAATGTCGCTGATTTTCTTCTTCATGGCTATTCGCTTTAAACTAATTTCATGTCACAGATGAGCTTCCATCCCTTCCCGTCCTTCAGCTTGACATAGGCGTTTAGGATCTGCGGGCCGAAGTTGGCCACGAGGATGTGCTTGTTCCTGTACTGGTTTACAAGGCGCTCGATGTCGAGGTGGAGCGGGATCCGTTTGTCCCGGGCCAATTTGAAGGTAGGCCCGACTTCGGTGTTTCCTTTCGTTGTAACTCTAATAGTATACATGTTCACTTAACTTTTGTTGGAGAAAAGGAAAAACCGTCGTATCTTTGCGATGGTTGGTGATTAGTTGCTGGCAGATGCCGGCGGCTTTTCGTATCCCTCCGCGGGTTTACTTACTTAACACGGCAACAAAGTTAAGTAAATAAAACTTAACAAACAAGGGATATAGTAAAAATTAAGTAAACTTTTTGGCGTTTGTTATGGAGACCGTCGACGAAACCTTCAATCTTCGCTTATTCAGAAAAGCGAACAAGCTAACGCAAGACGATGTGGCAGAATACCTTAGCGTTTCAAAGGCTTTCATCTCACAAGTTGAGACAGGAAAGGTTTCGCTCCCCGACACGCAGTATCTGAGAATCATCCAGAACAAGGCTTGGTCTATCGACGAATACAGGCAGCTTGTCGATACCTACGAATCTGTCAAGAATCTGGCGTTGGGAAAGAAGCCCGCCTTTTTGTCGATCAGCAAGAGGGGAGGTGAGGAAGCCCTTTATCGTGTTCCTCTGCTTCCGATCTTCGCCCAGGCGGGTCATCTCACCGGATGGTCGGAGAGTGTGACGGAGGTTGAGTGTGAACGGGTGATCTCCCCGGTGAAGGACGTCGACATGGCCGTCCACATCTATGGCGAATCCATGTATCCGGACATCCCGAACGGCTCAGTGGCCTACGTTCGCAAGGTCTCTGGCCGCATAATCGACTGGGGAAAGGCTTACATTTTGGACACGGTTGACGGGCCGCTGGTGAAGTACATCACGCCGGGGAATGACGAAGAGCACATCACGTGCGTGTCAGCGAATCACGATCCGAAGTACGCTCCCATCGAGGTCGCAAAAGAAGACGTCCTCGGGCTATACCGTGTGGTGATGTGTATGAAAATGATGTAGAAATATGAAAAAGATTGTTTTGTTTGCCGCCCTCTTCGTGGTGGCCTGCTCTGGCGAGAGCACAATTTCATCCCGGGCTGAACATTTTGTTCGCAGCACTTACAATGACGTGGACCGTATCCTTTCTGTGAAAGTGGACACGGTCACTTACGGGGATAACCTTGACTATCGTATTGAGAGGGCCCAGAGCAACACAGAATTTGCCGCCCACATGTTCAAGACCTATAAGGGGGAGAAGGATGAGGAAGGCCTAAAAGAGGCTCTGGCATGGGAGGCTGTACTTGATTCTTTGAAGCAGGCGGCAGGCAGCATCCTCGAGGAACCGGCAGCGTATAGTTGCATCGTTACGTATAACCGTCCTGGAAATCTTGTCTGGGTGCAATTAGATAAATACGGCAATCTTTTGAACATCACGAAGGACGTTGACAAGATTTTGATTAACCCCGGAGAAGATGTTCCAGGCTACCTGGAGGCCTATCGTAAGCATCACAATCTATAAGCAAATTTTCAGCAAATGGATTTTTTGCCCTTAGATATATTGATACACAGTTAATTATAAGCTCCCTATATGCTTGACAGGCAAGAGGTCGGCAGTTCAAATCTGCCAGTCCTCACATAACGAAAGTGAATTGAGAATCAGCATTTTACGCGGTTCTTGGTTCACTTTTTTCGTTGTATACGCTTCAAATGGTGTCGCCGATAAATGGTATATACGGGTACATTTTGGTATATTGGGGTACATTTTTCAGCAAATTTTCAGCAAATTTTCAGCAAATATGGCTAAATGTTCACTAAGACTTGACACACGACGGGCACTGAAGGATGACACTTACCCGGTCAAGATTGCCGTAGGCTACGGCACCAACGTATACATCGCCACCGGCGTTTCGGTGACACAACTCCAGTGGGACGTTGCCGCTGGGAAGGTGATGGAAAGGAAGGACGCGAAACGCCTGAACGATGTCCTGTCCTCACAGCTCACCAGGGTTACCGCCCGGGTGTTGCGACTCCGGGAGGAGGGACGGTTTAGCGGGCTTTCCTCTGGACGGCTGAAGAAGCTGCTCACGGCTTCAGATATGGACGACGTTCCAGAAGAGGACAGTCGTCTGACCTTCTATGAGATCGCCAGGAGATGCGTCAGCACTAAGGACAAGGAGAGCACCAGGCGACTCTATGGCTATACCATCGATAAGGTTCGGGCATACACGGGATCTGACATATTATATATGGAAGACATCGACCGTCTGTGGCTGCATGGGTTTGACACTTTCATCGGCGGGAAAATCAATGCCAGGGCGGTACATCTGAGGAATGTCAAGGCTATCTGCAACTTCGCCCTGGACGAGGAATACACCACTGCCTATCCGTTCCGCAAGTTCAAGATCAGGACGGAGGAGACGCGGAAAAAGGCCCTCACCATTGGACAGGTCAGAGCCTATGCGACGGCAGACATCACGTACAGGTACGATGCCATGCACCGAGATGTGTTCATGCTCATGCTCTATTTCCGGGGGATCAATGTCAGTGACCTTGCCTCACTTACATGGAAGGATCTGAAGGACGGGCGTGTGGAGTATCGGCGCAATAAGACCGGTCACCTCTACAGCATCCGAGTGGAGCCGGAGGCCAGGGAGATCATTGAAAGGTGGAAAGGGGAGGAACATCTTCTATCCGTATTCGACCGCTACTCTAACCCCCACGACTATGCTCGGCGGATGTGGGAGGCGCTGAAGCGAATCGAGGGCCCCGATGGAAGACCCATCGAGCCTGACTGTTCTTCAAACTGGGCCAGGCACACCTGGGCGACACTTGCCGCCGAGCTTGACATCCCTGACCCGACAATATCGCTTGGGATGGGCCATGTGTCTGCTGGTAACCGTACTACGGCGATTTATATCAAGCGGGACGAAAGGAAGATTGATGAAGCCAATAGACAGGTGATTGACTATGTTTGGGGATACAAAGATCCGCCGCTTCAGGTCAACCCGTAACTATTTTCGGCATAGTTCGAGGATTTCGCGGCGGAGTTTTTCGTATCTTTGCATCCCCGGCCCGGAGGCCGGGAGGCAGGAAAGCCCGGAGGTGTGCAGTCTATCTGCACACCTTTTTTGTCAGAAGGAGTAGCCGAAGGTCACGCCCAACCCGGCATAGGGCCTCCAGCCGTCTGGGGTGATCCCGATGCCGACCTGGGGCCCGGCGGTCACGTTCCAGCGCCGGCGGACCGGGACGCGGATAGTGGAGACGGTCTCCCTCACCCAGATGTCCGTCAGCTCCGGCTGGTAGCCCCGGACGATTGCCCGGTAGTTGTCGCCGGTGTAAACCTTCTCCTCAATGGGGACCTCGACAAGGACGGTGTCCGGAGTGGGTGTTTCCATTTTGGAAAAAGCCGTGTCCGGAGCGACGGTTTCCGTTTTGGAAATAGTCGTGTCCGGCAGGGCGTTACAATCTGTAACGGGTTTGGCAACCGGGAGCCATGCCTGGACGGAGCCGGACGGCCTGCTGCTCTCCACCGTCACGGTGTCATGCAACCACTTCGTAACGCGGACGGTATCCGGCCGCTGTGGGGACCTTCCCCCCTCGCGGCGGCCGAACTCCCGTCCCAGCCAATAGGAGGCGCTCACGGCAAAGAGAGCGGCCAGAACAAGCACCATGGAAGACACCGCCCGCTTCATCGCTCGACGCCTCCTAATCTATGATATGACCACGAATAGCCTCCGGCAGAATTGAGAACACCTCTACAGCATTGCCTAATGTTTTTTCTGTCGATCCCGAGTGCCCTGCTTGCCTCGTGCAAACTTTGCCAAATCTTTATCCTTTTACCATCTTTCGTTGATTGCTCAACAGCGAGCGAGAGCGCTTTTGCGATTTTTTTCTTTGCGGCTCCGTAGTTGATATTATAAGACGCGGTGCACCATTCAAGGTTTTCTACCCGATTATTTTTCTTGTTCTCATCTTTATGGTTTACCTGCGGAAGATTCTCCGGATTTGGTAAAAATGCTAATGCAACAAGCCTATGTACAAGATGGTGATATTTTTCCCCGCCCTTTGAAAGACGAGCAACCAAATAGCCGTTCCTTGCGACATTCGGGTGCATTATCACGGATCTTCCCGTATTTTTAAAGTTCAGGCTCCTGACGTTACCACGGTCGCTTATTTCGTAATGGCCCTCATAGCCATTTATTGGCATCCATTTCTCCATATTTTCATCTTTGGACATTACCTAATCTATCAGCCCATCGCTCCGTCCAGAAGCGGTAATAGCTTCCCCTTCCGGGCTGCCACCACGCCGCCCAGAGGACGGACGGGATGCCTATGACGATGAGGTACAGCGGGCCCAGCATCCGGCTCTGCCGGGTGTGCCCGTATTCGTGCTTCTCGGTGTTCCCGTTGTACTGGCGGTATCGGTCGGAGACGATGATGTGCCGGCCGAGACTAATCCCGCCGTGCATCCGGGTTGAGTAGTGCAGGCGGACGTCCCGGTAGTCATAGCTCCCCTCCGGGCGGTAGTACAGCAGGAGCAGCAGCCCCAGGAGGTTCTGGGGGAGCTGCCAAAGGTATGACAAGACTTGTTTCATGGGTTTAAACAAAAGCATCCGGACAGGCACGGGACAGAAATCAACTTAAACCAATCACACTGATTACATCATTATGAAAACGAACTGACTACTACTACATCTGCCCGGATGCTATGGTTATACGATTTCGATGTATATCTTCTCTCCGCGCTTGACGGCCTCCTCCATCTTCCGATACATTTCCAACCATGTCTCCCGCGACCTGGTGAGCTGGCCCTTGATTGTATTCCGTCCCGTAAGGAGACAACCGCTGGAATCGAGTGCTGTCGAGCCTGGATGGATCAAAATCCCGGACCAGCCGGGCACATTCATGATCCTCGGCATCCGTCCTCCGCAGACCTTCTTATACCAAGCGACAGCGGCATATTTCGGGGAGACGATGTCAATGCGCACCTCGTACCGCCCCGTGGGAATCGCGGTCTCCCTCGGGACCTTCACCCGATTGATCTTCGCAAGCGAATCCGTCTGTTTCAGTCCACGGTCCTTGTCCTCCAGGATTTCATAGTGGCGTTTGCCGTCGATGAAGAAACGGGAGACAGTGTACGTGTCATTCTTCCAGAGCCTTTGACTTAGTAGTTCCATTACTCCTCCTCCTTCCTCTTGAATTGACCGTTGCCTCGGCGCGGTTGCTTCTTCCCGTTCTCGCCCCTCCGGCTGGGCTTCTCCGGCGGAACCAGCTCCGGGCGCAGCTCTCGGATCACCCGCCGATACTGCACGTTCTCCGACTTCAACTCCTCGTTCTCGGCCAGTATCTTCGCGTTCTCCTTCCGGAGTTCGCCGATCTCCCAGCGCAGCTCCTTGACCTGCTTCTCCAGGGTGTCAATCGTCGGCTTGTAGACCTTCTCGACAATATCCTGGATATTCTGAATCTGGTCGGCCTTTACCCCGGCCTCCGTCTTCGATGCCTCCGCGTTCTCCTGCCTCACCCTTGCCTTGATGGTGAGGAGCCGCGTGATCCAGCTGGCGGCGAAGGCGGTCGCCAGCAACTCGGCAATACGAAAGAATGTCTCCATTTACTTTGGTATCTATGGGGGCCGGAGCCCCCGGTGAATCAATATCCTTCGGCAATCACCTGGTGGGTCTCGTAAGAAACGCAGGCGGAATTGACGTGACGGCCAACGCGGTCTACATTCGCTCCAACCTTGTACACCTTCACATTCTTGGTGTACGTGTCAATAGCGACAATCTGAAACTCGTCCTGGTCTCTCTGGCCGATGGTGTGCATGTAATCCCGGACCTCTCCCGTCTTGCTGGAGCCGATGGAGAAGATGAGCTGGTTCGGGTACTTGGCAACCCGCGCAATGAAATCGCAATGATAGTGGCCCTGGATGTACCCGACGAAGATTCCTCCTGCCTGCATGAAGGCATCAACCGCTTCCATCATCATGTACGCCTTTTTGTTGTAGGCATTCAGGTTCACGGCGTTCGTTCCCACCTCGTATGTCGTGCTGTAATTGATGGGGAACTTGTCAAAGGCCCTGTCATACCCTTCCGCTGCCGGGAGAGAGGATGAGAAATGCGTGGCTATGACAACGTGCAGCCCCGCGTCCCTTGCGCTTTCAAGGACGGAGGCGAGCCATGCATCCTCCGTTTCGTCATATCCCATCACATCGGTCACGACGAGGCGGACGTTGTTGGCGGTGAAATCCTTGTAATAGTAGCAATAGCCATTCGCGGCTGCATTGGTCGGCTGGGTGACTCCCCATGAGGCGATGTGCGGAGCAAAATATTCATCATACGCAACCTTGCCAACACACGCCTGCCAATCCCAATTAGATGAGCCTTCCCTGCTTGCCGTGTCGTGATTGCCAATGACATTCAACACGTTCTCGATTCCTTCGATCGCGTTATAATCAGCCGCTCCTGTGTATTTCACACCGTCAAGGTATAGATACGATGGAATGATGTCACCCGTGTTGATGAGGCATTTGATCTTGCTGCCGTAGTGATTGCAGAATTTGAGGAAGCGGCGGACATTGGTCCAGTTACCATGCACGTCAGAAATATGACCGATGACGAGCGGATAGGGAGAATTAGTGGTCGACGAAGTATAGTATCGCTTGTTTGCGGATATGAGTTTCGGGAAGAACTCGCTTTCCGGATTGAGCGAGAGGATGTCCGTCTTGTCTCCTGATTCACTGCTCGATTCTCCCGTGTAAACGCCGACATAGGCGGGCTTATACTGGCCGCTGATTCCGAGGTAGACAAACATGTACGAGGCTCCGTCGGGGACAGTCAAGACGCCGTTCTCAACTACGAACAGGCGGGTACCGGGAAGGTACGCCGGGCACGTGGAGGCCACCGGGTCGCTGTCACTTGTAAGCCATGCAATCCTGGCTGGATTCGTTTCGTTCCCCTGGATTTTCAAGACCTGCCCAGCCGACACCGGGACAAGTACATGCTTATACGTATTGCTCGTACCGTACAGCCCCGTATCAAGCAAGATGGCATACGGTCTTTCGTCGAGTGCGTCAAGCGCCACCTCGTCATAGCCGGTCGAAAGCGATAGCACTTTGTTGACGGACTGCTTTACAGAGCCCACACTATTATCCTCTGTCACTTCTTTCGCAACAATCGAAAGCGCCGCAGCGGATGCCTTGTATGAGCAAATGAAGAAATACCCGTCCGTTTCTGGCTTGACGGAGATTGACATTCCGGAATCGCCCAGCGTGGATGTTGCATTCCCGTACACGCTCACTTCAAGATTGTTGTCCGGGAGGCTTGCAATCTGGGCATATCGGAGAGCGCCGGAGAACGTCGGCCACACATAATACGTGTGCCCGGCTTTGACGGGGAACAAATATGATATGGCATCTGAAATATTTGCGCCTACAATCTTATCTCCGTTTCCAGATATCATGTATCGCGGAGCCGACATTGGTATGATACTTCCGTCGTCATTGCTCTTTGCCATCTTCGATGTTGCGACCGACAGCGACACGGGGCTACGGTCCGTTACCCCATCTGTCGCAAGATGGGAGAAGGCGATTGCAACGCAGTTCTCGGGGACGTGGAAATAATAGACCTTCTGCGAATCCATCAAATAGGAAGATATGGCGGGAACGGTATTCCCGGAAATCGATCTCCCAACATTGGACAAGAACGAGATTCTACACGTCTCTCCAGTTGTGATGTTGACGACATCGCCGGGAGTTACCGGCAGTCTGTAATGAGACCCTTCCCCCGAGCCGTATGTCCCGTTGTTAAGAAGGGCACCGGCAAATGATTGGAGCGCTGCGATATTGATACTGCGCACATCGTAGTTCGCCGGACCGTATAGGTCGGACGGCTTTACCTCTGACAGCTTCTGCTCGACGGTATATCCTTCGCTGTCATACACCGCCCTTTCATGCGTGACGGGGGCGATGAGGTTGTTTTCTAAATCCCTGACTGGTTGAATCTTTGCCATATCTTAATTATATTGCTGGCCCAGCAACGAGGGCCACATCGTTATACGAATCATAGAAGGTCTCGGAAATGAGGTCGTAAAGTCCCGCAACCCCGTTCGGGTCAGTGCAGCATACCCCGTGGAATATCTCCGCGTTGTTCCTGACTCCAACCACATCCCCGAAGATGCTCCCCACGAATGGGTAGTTTCCTCCGTAAGAGAACAGGCTGTACCTGTACGACGATCCGGACGAGGATGCCGATCCATTTCGGGAGAACGAGGAGCCGTCTACCGTTCCGGATATATTGGTCGTCCCGAACGAAAGGACGATGGAAGACTTGACCGTGCTATTGATTGCCACATACGCACCCGATGCAGTATTGGACCCCCAGCGCCCGTTTGACAGACCGCCGAACCATTGTCCGGAGCTTGTCCGCCTGCCTATGAGGATTGCATTTGACGAGCCGGAAGTCCGCTGAGCGGTAAGAGTCCACGAAGTGTTGTCGCCATAGAGCGCAGTCCGGATATATGCCGTAGACGGATTGCTGATGTATTCCACCTCCGTATATCCCGCCGGGAGCCTTGATGCCGCCTTCTTTTGGAAAACAAGGGTATCGCCGAGGTAGGCTTTCGCTATCTCGATATCGCCCAGGAACATCTTCCCAATCTTTGTGTTTCCAATATACGACATCAGCTTTCGGGAATTAGATAGAGGGTGCCGGATTCTTTCGTAGTGAGGGCTCGATAAGCGGCCTCGTCGTTCATGAGTGCGTACTTTGGCATATCCGTCGGAATGAACGGAAGGGTGGAGAGGCGCTGGATGAAAGTGTTGCCGGAATAGTTCTTTACGACGTTCACGTTCAAGTATGCGGCACCCTCCGGGGCCGTTGCGAGTACATTGTAGAATAACTTGTTACCAGACCCCACCTCGTAGTAGTATTCAGCCTTGATTCCGGTCCCGTTTGAATCGGTCCACACGACCAGATAGCAATTTGAACCGCCCGTTAAGTTCAACCTCCCGTAAATCAAATATGTATATCCCGGTGTCGTCGGCACAGACCACACTTCAAATGTCGACGTATAGCCGCTTGCGATAGTGCCGGAAGCGCCCATTCTACCGTCTTGCTTTGTGATGTCCGGTTGTGGCGCGAACGGATAATTGCGTCGGATAATGACGTTCTGAAGCGCATTTTCAGAGGATGTGCTTACAGCATCATCCACTTCCACCATCCCTGCAATCTGTTGCGGGGTGATGTACTCCGTATCGGAGACGGGGAGCTTCTCCGTCCCGGTAGGAGTGGCCTTCTGCGTCAGCTGGTCTATGTCTTTATATGTAACTGCCATAATCTTATTGTTCGTATCCCACTGCAACCTCGTTCTCGGTAGAGGCAACGTCGTTGCGGGTGATGATGATGATGTCCTTTCCTGCCTGTCTCACCGTCAAGGTCCGGCTGATGGTCGTACTCCCGGCGGTGACGGAGAACACGATGTCGCGGGTTCTCTCGATGTACCCCGTATGGGCATCGGAGGTGACCGTTACGGTCTGATTGCCCTCCGATGCTCCGTATGTGAGGTACAGGCTTTCGCCCGTTCCGTCGTTCCAGGGTACCTGCGTAGTCATTAGCTGATAGTCCAGGAGGTGTTGGATTCGACGGTGACGTTGACCGCAGTACCAGCAGCCGTGAGGTTGATGGTCGTAGGCTCGATGGTGAGGTAGGCGTCGCCAGCGGCCTGGGTGATGTCGCACGTTGCGGAAGTGGAGTTGTTCGCCGTAACCGTCAGCTGCGATACGAGTGCACCGATGGTCGTGTTCTCTCCAATCCCCGTGAAGGTGATGGCGAAGTCGTACTCCTGCGCCGCACCGGGGTCTCCGGTGATGGCGGTGTCGTTGTTCGTCTCAATCGAGGCGGCGAGGTATTTCGTAGGGAGGACCAATCCGATTCCATTATCTCCCGTAAGTGCGAAGGTCAGCTTGGACGAGTTGGAGCGCCCGGTGATGGTGACGGACCCGCCGCCCTTTGCGACGGCAGCGGTCGGGTCAATCGAAACGTATTCCGCCTTGCCTGCCTGTATGATTGTCAGGTTCTTGGAGGTGACGCCGGACGCGGCGAAGACCGCCTGGGTTTGACGGGGGGACCGGCCCGTATGTTCGGGGGCCGACCACGCGACGGTATCATTACCGTTACCTTGTGTTTTGCTGGGCCGAGCCCATGATGCGTATGCCATAGTATTACGTATTTAGTTGATCTTCCAGTATGTGTTGCTGATGACGTCGTTGTACTGCACCATGTCCGCGTAGACCCACAGGACCTCCGGCTCGATCTCCAGGTACGGGTTCCGGATGCTCGGCGTGCAGACGGGGGACAGGCGGACGCCTATCCGGAGCGGAGTGAAGGCAACCTTCATCCCCGGCTCCTGGCGCTCATAGAAGCCCCGGATGGCCCCGATACGGATGGCCGTGGACCCCAGCGCCTCTCCCGTCCGGGACAGGCTCGTCGAGAAGGACTCGGCGCGGGTCAGTGTTGCGGATATACATTTCATTGCGGCAGTTCAAGTATTTCGGTGAAGTTCTCAATCACATCGACCTCCGTCCGGACACCGTCTGGGTAGTCCGTGTCGGGGATGCTGGCGATGATGATGGCGCGGACCGGTCCGATGCCGAGGGCCTTCGTGTCGAAGGTGATGAAGTAGTTACCCTCACCGTCGACGATCATTGAGTCCTTTTCGATGACGACCGCGTTCGGGCCCCTCTGGAGGCGGACCTGGAAATCGAAGTCAGCCATCGAGAGGTCGTCCACGGTGAGCTCAAACAGGTACTTCGGTGTTGAACCGAAGTAGTCCTTGTATCTTTCACACTTGCAGTCCATCATTACATCCAGTCATCAATGGTTTCAACGACCTCTCCGAGGTATCCGACCTCCTGGCAGAGGAGTTTCCCCTGCTCGGCGGACCATGCAGCCGTAGCCCCGCCCTGGGTACGGTTGTTCACGACCTCCAGCTCCCCGGCGGCTCCGCTGTATCCGGAGTTGCCCTGCTGGCCGGGGTCGCCCTTCATGTTGTGGAGCGCAAGGGTCAGCACTCCGTTCACGACGGTTGCCGTCCCGGATGGTGTCCCTCCCGTGGTGCTGTCAACCGTCACGACGACACGCTCAACGCCGGCCGGTCCCCGGTCTCCCTCCGGACCTTTCAGACCGTCGAAACGGATGGTGAGCTTGCCGTCCTCCAGGGTGGATTCGGCGGAAGGGGTTCCGGTCTCCTCACCGACACTCACCTCCACCTCGTCGACACCGGCCGGGCCGGGAGGGCCGACGTGCACGTCAGCGATCCTCCGGGCATCCTCCGTGGCCTTGACGCAGGCCGCAAGGAGGTCGTCCAGGATGGAGGAGGAGAAATCCTTAACGGTGAACTGGACGTCCACGATGGGGTCGTCCAGGACGACGGAGCCGGCCACCTCGTCGGTCCGCTCCACGATGTTGATCGCCTTCCGGTCGTAGGTCTTCGTCCGTCCGTGGTACGTGGCGCGGATGAACAGGGAGTTGATGCCGAGGTATTGCGGTTTGCTTGCCGAATACTCGCATATCAGGATGGTCGTGTCCTTCGGGTCCACACTGACCGTACAGCGCCCGGATAGGGCCTTCTGGTCGTGCGAAAACAGCCATGCCTCAATCTTGCTCATGCCGGACCAGTCGACGGCCATCCCACCGTCTTCCAGTGATCCCCGGAAGGTCATGTCCGACCCCTGCCGGCCGTTAGGTATTGTAAGAATCGCTCCCATATTTTTCTGTTTTTAACTATATTTCACTATCTTTGTCCCGGTCCCCGCTCTCCATCGGAGGCTGGACTTTCGTCAGCGCTCTCCATCGGAGGCATGACTTTCGACCCCGCTCTCCATCGGAGGCGGGTCTTTTTCACGGCAGCAGCCGGAACCCTATCACTCCTCCGTCGTTGGTTCCCGTCCCGTCCAGCGCTCCACGTTCGCAACGCACCAGGATCGGTGCAACCTCCGAGTATATCCACCGGGGGATGACCGTCCCATTGGACTTGATCATCGCCGTGTGGTCTGACAGCGGGCCGGAGGCGAGCTCCGCGAATGCCGGATTGGTGTACCGTACCGCAATCCCGAACACCCGCGTGTGCTTGATATTTTTTACGTATGCGTCCAAGTTCCCCTGAGGGTGTCCAAACCCTACCTGTACGGTGAGCTGCTTGAACTGGGCGTAGGTCATGGCGGAGACGTTTGTCAGGTAGCCGGAGCAGTAGTTGTGCAATATGAACTCCCGGAGGGCCGTCAGGGTGACGGTGCTTCCGAAGGTCAGCGCCCCTTCTCCGTCTTGGCCCATAGCCAAGCCCCACGCCTTCCGGTAGAAGGACTGCTTTGTGTCCCTCCTCCGTCCCTTTCTGGCTGTCCGGACCATGAGGACGAACTCCGCCCGGTTGATGGCTCCGATGGCCGGGTGCTTTGCAATGAGGTACGGCGTGACGGGGGCCTGCTCGCCCCTGCGGTAGCCGCGATGAATCTCCAGCACGGGAGCCCGCATGACGTAGGCCTCGTTCCACTCCGTTGTCTTGAGCATCTTGTACCCGCTCGCCAGGGACACCTGGAGGGTACCGGACCCGGTCACCGGGGAGCCGGTCACGGAGAAGCCGGTCGGCATCGTCAGGCCGACGGAGGACACGCCGCCGCCCCCGCCCTGGATGAGGTCGTAGATCTCCTTCGCCGTGCTGGCGCTGATCGTCTGGTCGTCCGAATAGGTGGACGCGGCCAGGAGGAGGGCCAGCGAGCCGATGATCTTGACGTTGCCGCGGTAGCTGCCGTATGCCTTGAACTTGTTGACAAGGTTCCAGGAGGTTCCGTCATAAACAAAGGTCAGGGTCTCGTACTGCGACCAGTCGTATGTAAATCCGCTCCCATCCAGTGCCGCCATATCCCGCATAGGCTTGGCCCCGGTGGAGTTGACGTTCAGAGTCGCGCCAGTGGCGGAGTTGGAGTAGTCGCAGAAAAGGACGACCGTTGCGCCGGGCTTGAGGTCCGCCGCCGTCATCCCCGTCACCGTCGCAACCTTCGCGGTCGTCGCCTTTGTGCTGGTGATGTGCCCGTAGAACACCGTCCCCCCGTTCACCGTCGTGGGGGTAGGGGTAGGGGTATCTCCTCCACCAGAGGAAGAAGAACTTGCAACCGCCTTGGCATAGCCCATGGACGTCACAACCTCACTCTCCACTGTCAGTGTCGCAGCAGGCAGGGAGATAGCATTAATGTTCAGCTCCTCATCAAAGATATTGTACTCGAACGTCCGGATCTGGTAGTAGGATCCACGATATTTGACAACGAATGGGAGGAAAGCCCATTCAGCGGGAATATTCACCACACCCGTCAGGATGAGACGGGGCAGAGCCAGAGACATGGCGTAGTCCAATGCGGTCAGGGACAGATAGTCCTTCCCAGCCGTATAATGGCGGTTCAGGAAAGAACTCCCAATCGGAACCCCGGAAGCATCCAGCCAGATACCTTCCAGTGCATTCGGCGACACCGGATCGGTTGAGGAAAGCATCCGACCGCCCAGGATCTCAGTCGTGTCTCCAGTTCCACGGGCACCGTTGTTGATGACAATAGTGTCTCTGTATCCAGCGTTGACCCTTGTGAGGACGGAGGCACCAAAGATGGAGGCGTTTCTTCCCCTGATGATCACCCGGAGAGTCCCGCTCAGATCTTCCGTCAACGGAAGGCCCGGGACAGAGAGCGTATATTCATCAGCGACATTCCTGTCCAGTGTGTAGTTGGCAAGATCGTATTCGTCATACCCATCTCTCGTGCTCGACCATTTCCCACCCTTGCTCTCGTAGTAGTACACGATGCTGTTGCTGTCCGTGAACATGAGGGTGATCGCCACGAAGTTCATGTCATCAATGAGCGCAGCTCTCCGGGAGCAGCGGACAGAGATGTCCAGCGGTACGTTCTGGAAATGGTTCAACGGAATGTCCTGATAAATCCCGTAAAGGCCCCCAGCAGGCAGCATATATTTGCCCGCCTCCCAGTAGGATGTCGTTCCCTCCCAGAGGGAGTTCGTCGCCATATCTGGATTCTTCAGGAGATTCACCCCATGCCAGGGAGCTTCAATCGTGACAGACCGCTTCGCCGGTTCCACCCTTGTTGACAAGTGCCCGACAGGCCATGTGTCGACCTGCCCCATCTGCCCGACTGGAAGTACAGCACCACTGATGGATGCCCCGACGGTCGTGGATCCACGGTTAGCAGTATAAGCCGCGCCGATGGCTTCACCGCTGCCGATGACAAGGTCTGTCTCCCGCACAATGAGCCAGTCTCCATTGTGCATGGTGATGGACGCATGGAGGGTGTTGAGCAGCTGTGTCAGGACCTCATACCGTGTCTGGCCGGACATGAAATCCAGGTTGATCTTGGCGCTGTTGATAAATGAGTTGACGTTCTGTGCAGTCGTCCGAAGGGTCGATACAGTGTAGATGCTCCTTCCTGCTCCGGAGGCAGAGAGAAGGTAGAACAGCATTGCCCGAAGGGTGACCTCGCCCTGCGGCTCAAAATTGTGGAGTTTCAGCTCGCCCAGCCCGTCCGTGGCAACTATCTCCACGTCATAGGGAGGGGCGATAGACGGTTCACTGTACAGCTCCGGGGTGATGAATCCCGTCCAGATCTGATTGTTGCCGCGGAAGACCTCAACCCGATATTCGTTGGGATTGCTCGTGTAGAGCTCGGCGAACTCACCGTCGACCTTGCACTCGGCATAGAGGGTGAGGGATGTGCCGCAGATAGGACCGTTCTCCGTCCGCTTGAGGACAGGCGACCGCCCCAGGGCACGTTCGATGACAGAACCGCTGTAGTTCTGTACATCAATGTAAATATTGATGTCTACACCGTTGATAGTGCCGTAGCGAAACCGATATTTCCTATTCCACGCCATATCACCTGATGTAGTAATTCTTCTTATTCGCGCTCCCGATGACGGCAAGGAGCTTGTCCCCGTCGGCCTCCAGAGATCCGGTCACATTGACATTGATCTCCCGGGATTCATAGTTGCCGGAAGAGGAAGAGTAGTTTCCGCCGGAGTAGCCTCCACCGGCACTATAGTCTCCGGATGCCACCGCTGAGAGGCTGGACTTGACAGCAGATCCGAGCGCCACCAGGGCTGCCCCCGCAGCAACAGCGAGATACCACTGACCGGATTTAAGAGCCGCCTGAATACCAGCAACAGCGAGTCCTTCCTGTATCGCAATTTTACCAACAGCGATAGCCATGTCTCCGAAGGTTGAAAGAGCAGCATCTTTGAAATCGCCCCACGCATCACCGCCGCCAGCAAGGGTGCCGACAAGGCCACCTATGAGCTCTGCCGAACGTGTCACTCCGGATTCGACAAGGGAATTGACCTCGTTGGTGATGTCGCGGATCTGCTCAGTATTAGCCTTGAACCCGATGGATAGCTGGAAGTCGCCCATGTAAGCCTGCAGGGTACTCTTAAAGAGCTCGATGTCCTGGCGCTGCGGCAAGATGCTAAGAGTCGGCCCAATCACACCTGGTGTGCTGATGGATGCAAGGCCGCCCGCGAGAGCTGCACCGTAGGCTTCACCACGGGCGTGGAGCGCGGCCAGCTTCTCGGCCTCCTCGCGGGCCTTCTGCCATGCGGCAGCATTCGTGGATGCACTGTTCGATATGCGGTTAGACAACCGGTCAATACCAGCCAACTCCTGTGCCTGCTGCGCCTCCAGGGCGAGCACACGCTGCTTGGCGGCCTCCGTGTTCTTGGTCGCCTCATAGTCATTGTTTGCAAGGCCGTCGATCTGCTCCTGGACAGAGGCCATGTCCTTGGCCATCTGGATCTGCGCAGCGTATTTCTCATTGATCAGCGTCCGGGCCTGTTCTTCCGCCGCGGATCTCTCTGCGGCGCTCTTCGAGTTGTCCCGGGCGATACGCATCTGCTCGGCGATGTCCCTGTCTTTCTCGGCGATCTCCGTCGTCAGGGTAAGTTCACGCTTTTTCAGATCCGCCAGTTGGCTACCGAGGACTTCGCCTTCTTCGGCAGCCTTGGTCGCCGCCCTCGATGCGTCCGCAACCTTTCGCCATGAATCGACAATGCCGACCGTCTCCTTGTCTCCGATCCAGGTGGCAAGGAAAGCGCCGGCGTTCGAGGTGAACCTGGCCCACCGCTTCTCCAGCCCTGACATGGTCTCCCCGATACTCTGCCCTACACCAGCATTGGCGTCGTGCATGGCCTGCCGATAGGTGGAGATGTAGGTCTCCGTCGCCATGGACAGGTTAAGGCCGTCAATGGTAGACTTGAAGTTGTCGGCTTCGGCCTTGAGCGCACGGAAGCCTGCGGCGGCTGCGGCCAGGCCAAGTCCGGCGATGCCCGCCTGGACCGGTCCGATGGACTTGAGGATGTCGCCAAAAGCCTTGACTCCTGCATTCCCAGACTGCGAGAGCTTCTGGCCGAGACCCACGACGGCCGAGGTCATCTGGTTGACCCTACCGGTGTTAACTCCGAAAGCCTCGCCCAGGGATGCAAGGGCGTCCCCGCCGACCTTGTCAAGGTCACGGAGGCCCTGCTTCACCGACTTCGCCCCTTTGTCGAAATCAGAGGTGTCGGCTCCGACATGTATCTTTGCTTTCGGTTCGGTCGCCATGTCTTACCAGTTTATCTTCTTCATCGCGGCCCTGAGGGCCTCGAGGGATTTGTTCCTCTCCGATTCGTCCAGCTCGGATAGGTCTCTTTCCGCCGGTGCATCCCAGGGAAGCCGGAGATACTTCTCGGGTTTTATCTTGTCCTTCATCTGGAGCTGCAGGTTGAAGAGGGAGTGACCAACATTCCGGATCAGTGTAAAGAGCTGCCTCCTGTCCGCATCGCGGTCTTCCGACCATACGATGACTGCCTCCCAAAACACGCCTACACGAAGGAGCCCGAAGGACTCAGGACTCAGGCCGAGGCGGGCGAGTGCCCAGCCCCGGACCCGTCCTATCTTCAGAGGCCGGGCTCCTCCTCCCGCTCCTCTTTTTTTGGCGCATCCTCGATGTCCACCTGCGGAGCGCTCTGCCTCACATAGATCTTCAGGAACTCCGCCACATGGGCGGGCGTGATCACAGCTCCCAGGTCAAGTGCAGAAGGTACATCCTGGTTGCCCTCAAGACGCTCTCCCTCCGCGATACAGGCCGCCATCAGGGCGGTCAGCTCGGACGGACGGAAGGTGTCAATCTTGGCAAGTTCATCAAGGGTGTCGCGCCCCACCGCCTGGAGATAGGCGGTCGTGGCGTTCCAGTTGACCTCGACCCGGTAGCGCTTACCGTTGATCGCGATGAAATCCTTCGCCATGTCAGGACGGGTTAGGGCGTTACGGCGGTCATGTCGCCGGATACACGGAAGTCAGCGTTCCAGGTGGCCTCATCGGAAGCGTTGGAGGATTCGCTGTAGTTCGTGATGATGCAGTGGCCGGTGTATGAGGTGAGGTCCGACCCCATATAGAGGAACTCCAGCAGCGCGGCGCTGCCGGTCTTCAGGGCATCGGCCAGGAGAGTGTTGCGGCCCTTGCTGTTGGTACCGTCGGTGGCCTTGATGAGGCCGGACGCGCGGAAAGTGATGTCATGGCCGGAGACGACGACCTGGGCATTCCCCTGGTCATCCTTGGTCAGGGATTCCTTGGTGCGGGCGGCCACGGTGAGATCGTCCTGAGTACGACCTTCGAGGGTCTTCCCGCCGAGCTTGAATGCAATGTTATAGCCTTCCATTATCGTATCTGTCTAAAAGTGTAACTCAATTCAATAGTCCAGACTCCGTCCAGGCAATCCTTGTCAATCGCTGTAAGACGGTTGCTGTATGTCTCATTCCTCATACTGTCCTCGATGGCGCCCTCTACTGTAGCCCTGATCTGATCCACCTGGTCAGTATCGTCGGAGACGACACGGATCGTGGTGAGCCCGGTGTAACCGTGGACGCCGTCCTTGTCCCGGATTGGATTGACCGTCATTTCGTAGGTCACGAAAGGATAGCGTTTTGTCTCCGCCTCGGAGAGAACGAGACAGACACCGGCGTTCCTGAGCGCCGACACGAGAGTGGATCTGATAGATTCGGTCATCGGTCGTACAGTTTGTTTTCCTGCTCTTTCATCGACTGGTTGAAGGCCTCCATGAAGGGGCCCTCCCAGCCGGCAATGGCGCCCTCAAAGAAGTTCTCCGCGGGCTGGCCCTCGTTATTCCGCCGCCGTGCATTCTTCTTGATCGGCTCGTCGAACTTGTGGGAAGGATCGCGGTGCTTAAGGGTGCCGTAATTCTTCCAGTACGCTTTGAACCAGTCCGGAACCTGACTGCTACCATTCGCCTTCTGCCTCTTGTTGAACAGACCGATGAGGGCGTTCATGTTCCCCGTGACCTGCCCCTTGAAGACCTTGTACTTTACCAGACGGCGGAAGCGCTGCGGGGTCTTCTGACGGATCTGCCGGGCAGTCTTCTTCGACGCCTCGCGCATGGCCGTAGTCGTCACCCGCATGGCGTTCTCCGGCAGCTTGTCGCAGAAGCGTAGGCAGTCGTCAAGACCTTCTATGCGTGATACTCCGGGCATGTCAGCTTATGGCGTGGATGGTCAGTTCACAAAGGGGAGAGACGCGGGAAATAGGGTCGATGCCGGTGATTTCGTAGGAGATCCCGTCAACAATGACCTGCCAGCGGGTAGTCAGTTCAGGAATCTTGTAGATGGTCAGCTGGATATACTGGCCTTCTTCAAGATTGGTGTTTGACACCAATTCGGAGACGTTACGGTCCACCTTGGCGTACACCTTGGAGTGGTCAGAGAAGACATACTTCTTCGCTCCGTCGGTGCCGTACCCGATGGTACAGCGCCGGATGGTGACGAGGGTGTCCAGCTCTCCGATATTGATCCTATTCTCCATGCTCGCCCCAGGTACGGTAAGGCCGCAGGAGGTTGCGGGCCGTGGTGCGGTCACGCTCTTCCGGACGGTCGGTAGGGTTGTTGAAGAGGCTTCCGGCAAGCAGGAGGATAGCCGCCTGGACGTCCTCCGGGACCTGTTCGAGACCGGCCTCGTAGGTTACCTCCATCCTGGAGCCCGAGACGTCCCCCGTGATGCACAGGGCGTTCTCCGTCACGGTGTAGTCCTCCTCCCGGACGAGTTCGCCGTCAACCTTGACTGAGGTGACCGAACGGACCGGCCACCTCAGTCCAATATGATTGACGAACTTGGTGGAGAGGACGTACACGGAAAGCGCGATCACCGTGGAGATCTCATGCTCGGCCAAAAGGATCGCGGCGCGGAGCTTCGCGTGGAGCTCTGCGTCAAGATCGTGCGAGGTGATCCGCAGGTGCCTGCGGAAGTCTGCCAGGGACGGGCTGGTGATCTCAAGGATGTCGCGGGTTTCCATGATGGCAAGATTTAGGCGTTGGTTGTGAGGTCGACGATGGCAGCGAAGGACGCGGGCTCCACGACCTTGCAGTCATCCCAGGAGTTGAGGATGATGCGGACGTCACCGTTCGGGGCGAGGGTGAAGGGATCGACGACCACGTCCACGCCTCCCCAGTGACCGATATAAAGGTCCTCGAAGTTACCGAAGATCATCGCGGAGCAGACCTGGCTGGCTGTGCCCTTGGTGAGGTTCGACGGGACGAGGTTTGTCCACTCGATCGGGTAGCCGTTGAGCTTGTCGCCCTCCAACAGGAAGCGGGCAGTGTTCTGGGCGCGCTCGATGGTCTTCAGATCGCCGACGACCTTGGCGTTGGTCAGGTAGGCCAGCTTGCCGCGGTTGGCGTTGCCGGCGTTGATCTTGGTCTCGAGAGCCACGACCTTCGCCCAGTTGATGGCGCCACCGTTGGCGCCCATGGCGATGATGTTCGGGGTGTTGGTGACCGCGGCGAGCGCGCTCAGGATACCCTGAGGCTGGTTGTTGGCGCCGGTACCGGCGATAGCAGCGGTCTCGAGCAGGCGGGCGTGGGCCTCCTGGATCTTGTTCCAGACGATCTGCTCGACGTCGATGGAGGTCTGACGGAGCAGGTCCTTAGAGAACGCGCCGACGATGGCGTTGCGGTGCGGGGTCATGGTGACGCGGGAGAACGCGGCCTTGGAGACGGAGGCGGTGTCGCCTTCAGCCAGCCAGGCGGCGGTCATGCTGCCGGCTCCCACCAGCGGCAGGGTGCCGACGAGGTCGCTCAGGACGGTGGCACCGAGCTTGACGATGGCCATCCGGTCCTTCAGGCCGTCGATGTAGCGAGGGGCCATCTCGGACTTGGCGTAGCCGCCGTCGGCATTGGTGGTGTAGTTCTGACCCGCGGAGGCGCGGAGAACGGCGGACGGAAGGACGAAGCCCTTCTTGGCCAGGCCAAGACGCTCGTACTCCTTCGCGCCCATCTCGGCGACATCGGCCTCGAGGCCGGTGAGGTTGCCTTCGGCGGCCTCACGGATGAACTTGACGATGGAGAAGGAACGGTTCGCACCCTTCTCGAGGTCGGACAGCTGCTTCTCGGCGAGGCGCTGCTCGGCTTCCTCGACCTTGGTGGCGGAGTCCAACTCGTGGGCGAGATCTACGGCCTTCTGCACGGCGGCGTCATAGGCAGCCTTGTCGGCCGTAGCATCCATGGCCCGGACGGATTCGATCTGGGCCTTCAGATCCTTGCGGATGTCTGCGATTTTGCGCATGGTTTTGTGTGGGGTTATGGTTAAACAATAGCAGCCGACGCTGCCAGAATTAAGTCTGCTTCCCGCAGCACGGACTCGGCATCCATGCCTTTCTCTTCCGGCTCGGGTTCGGGTTCAGGCTCCTGCTCGGCCTTCTTCTTCGCTTCATCCTCGGCGTACAGGGCCGCCAGTTCCTCAGCGACGAGATCCTCGCCCTTGCGGGTGGCGTTGGCGTTGGCCGGGATGTTCACGACAGAAATCTCCAGGAGTTCCTGACCGGCGTAGTAGTAGGTCTCATTCGCCTCGCCACAGGCTTCCTCACCGTCGCCCCAGCGGCCCTGCCCCTTGGGGAGGAAGCCGACGGAGACGGCATTCAGGGAGCCGAAGAGAACCTTCTGGTAGACCTTCTCGGCCAGCTCGTTGAACTCCTTGGGCTCGAAGGTGATGTCGACGAGCAGCTTGCCGTCCTCGACGTAGGCACGGCCCTTGCCGATGACGAAGTCCACGTCCTTGGTATCCCAGGCCCCGTAGACCTCGTGGTTGTAGCCGATGACCGGATTCGCGTTGAAGCGCTTGAGGTCCCAGCCGGCCTGGTTGAGGACAGTGTGGGCGCTGTCACGCGATCCGTCGGATGCAACAAAGGTCACCGTCCTGGTGTCGGTGTTCTTCTTGCGGATCTCGGGCACGAAAGCCCTCATTAAAATCTTGTCCATAGTCTTATGCGTTCGGGTCTTCGGGCTCGGTCTTGCCGACGACCCCGGTGTTCAAAGGATAAAGCATGTCGTCCAGCCCGTCCTTGTGCTGGAGGCCTTCCAGGGCGCGGACCTCGTTGCGGCTCATGTAGCCGTCGAGGATGGCGTTGTGGTAGTAGGCACTGCGGGCCTGGGTGTCGCCACGGAGCAGGCCGTCCAAGGAGAACTTCACGCTGTAGATCTCCTGCTCGCTATCGGTAAAGAGCTTGCGCTCCAGCTCGTCCTCCAGCCGCTTCACGGTCGGTCGGAGGGAGTATTGTACGAACTGGATTGTCTGATGCTCGATGTTGCTGAAGGTGGCGTGGGAGAGCTCCGCGACCATGTGCGGCGGGATGTTGATGATCCGGCACACATCCTGGATGCTCAGCGTCTCGGACTGGATGAGGGCCGCCGCGACCGGGTTCACGGAGAGCTGCTTGTACTTCACCCCGTACTCGAGCAGGGGAGTGTCGAAGTTGCGGGCGCTCTTCTTGAAGTGGCCCATGAAGGCGTTGAACTCGTCGTCGCCCAAGTGGCCGTCGGTCTCCAGGACCGCCTTGAGGTTGCCGCCCCTCTCGTAGAACTCGGAGGCGAACTTCTCGGTGGCGAGGGACTTGCCCAGGGAGAGGGCGTTATAGATGACCGGATTCACGCCCTTAATGCCGTCGAGCGTCACGAGCATGAAGTGCAGTATGTTGTCGTCGGAATAGGTGCCGTCCAGCCAGCGGAAATCCTTGTCCATGGCGGTCACCTTGTACCACTTCTTCCCGTTCACGATGGTGATGCCGGACACCCATGTCGGATGGATCTGATGGAGGGCGACGGGATCGCCGTTCCCATCGTGTTCGATGAAGGCGTAGGCGTTGCCCCATCCGTCCAGCCAGGTGTTGATGACGTTCCAGAAGTCGAACTTGTTGGTGTATGAGTTCGGCCTGACGTTGATCACCCGGTAGGCGGGATGCTGCTTGTCGTCGACCAGGCCGTCCTCGGTCTGGCGCTTGACGTATTTCGGGAAGGATGCGATGTTCTCCGACCGGATGCGGATGCCCGCGTAGAATGCGGTGATTTTCAACGCCGCCTGGTTGTTGACGGATACGCCAAAAGGGGCGGCCGACCCGACAATGCTGTCAGGGGCCACCGTTACGGTAGCATCACTTCTACGTGATGCCATCCATTTGCTTATGCGTGTAAATAGAGGCATAGAAGCGACCTTTGCGCAAAGGTATTGCACAAGGTCGCTTCCGGACGGGACATTTGTCCCGTTGCGCTATCTGTGTCTCGAAAGTCGTTCCCGCGCCTTACGGAACGCCTCATAAGACGGATATCTGGGCTCCCCGTATTCGGCTTCATACTCCAACTCCATCTGCGAGTAGCAGGCTCGGAAGGTGAGCTTGCCACCATTCCGTCGATCGGTCTGGATGCGCTCCCAGAATACATCGGAAAAGCCGCGCCGGGTGACCATTCGTTTCAAGTCGTCCATACTAATCGTCCTCCATTGAAATGACACGGAGCGTGTGCTCCTTGTAGATCTCCTTCGTTTCACCGCCCGTTTCGTCGAGCCATCCGAAGACGGCATCGACAAGAGCGACCACGCCGTCTATCTTGTTACGGCTGCGGGCCTTGTCCAGCTTGATATTGGCATTGGGATCGGTATAAACGACCACGTTACTAAACATCCACCGGATGACGGGATTGTCCAAGAAGTTCAGCCGGTGCTGCAGCACCTCAGTCTGGACCCACTTGGAAGGGACGCTCATGTACCGAATGCTCTGCTGCGCGGCGAGCAGTTCGTCCTTGTACTTGCTGAACTTCGGAACGATGTTCCACATCGCCCAGGGGTCGTAGCTCACCTTCTTCACGTCATAGGGCAAGAGCTGCTGTAGCAAGAAGTCCACGAACCAGTCCTCGTCGAGGACCTTGCCGGGGGTGACGGTCAGCCAGCCCTGGTCCGCCCAAAGGCGGTAGTCCACCCGGTCCTTCACCTCATCCACCTTCGCTTCAGGCACCACGAACAGGAAGCGGGCCACCCGATAGGCAGGGAAGAAGAGGCACACCGCGGAGATGTCGCTCTTGGACGCGAGGTCCAGACCGACGTAGCACTCCGCACCGCGAAGATCTTCCAAGTCGAAGGGCGCGTTATTCTCCTCGACGTCCTCGGCATCTATCCAGGTCTCCGGGGCGTCGACCCACATATTCAAGTCCTTCGTCTTGAAGTTGGCCACATACGTACCGCCCCGTGTCTTCGCCTCGTTGTAGACGCTCCACATGTAGTCCCACGTCTTGGAGACGCCAAGGTTCGGGTTCAACTTCTTCCAGACTTCCACGTCCTCCCAGTCGTCACCCTTGTCCGGGGTGTACAGGAAGAAGAAGTGATCCTCCTCCAGGGGCAGAACGCCATCCAGCTCCTTGATATAGTCCTCGATGTCGCGGAAGTACGGGACGGAAACATCCATTCCGGCGGTGGAGATCCTGAAGATGACCGGCTGTGCACGAGCACTGGTGCCGGACTTGATCACGTCCATCATCTTCGTGTTCGGCCACGCATGAACCTCGTCGCAGATGGCCGCACTGATGTTGAGGCCGTCCTTGTTCTCCGTGTCCTTGCTGAGGGGCTTGAACACACCGACGGACCCCGGCACCTTCAGGCCCCAGTTGTATATCTTGACCATCGGCGCGAAGATGGACCTCTTGACGAGCGTCTCGGCAGCGTCGTAGCAGAGGCGGGCCTGCGCCTGGTCCGTGGCAGCCGTGTACACCTCCGGACCGGACTCCCCGTCCAGGAGGAGAAGGAACAGGGCGAGGACGGCCACGAAGAAGGTCTTGCCGTTCTTTCTGGGCACCTCGATGTCCGCCTGCCGGTACTTCCGTCTACCGGTTGACTTCCACTTCAACGACAGTACGTTTGCTGCGATGAACAGTTCCCAGTCCTCCAAGAGGAACGGCTGGCCGGAAAGCGGGCCCTTGTAGTGCTTGAACTCGTAGGCGAACTTGTCGAACGTGGTCAGCACATCCCAGTCCATGTAGAGGTCCGGGTTCGCCATGTCGCGCTCCCACCTCTTGATGGCAAGGAGGATCGTCCGGCAAGACGGAATCTTCCCGGACAGCACGTCCTCCACATACCGCTCGACGCGCTGCTGTACCTTAGGCCTTACTACCATCGTTCAGTCCCTTCATGAATTTGTCCAGATCTGATTCCGGCGGCGTCTCCTCACCCTTTAGGCGCTTTCTCCCGAGCGGCGTGAAGCCGAGCATGAGGGCCAGGTTGGACACCTGGTTCGCCGCATCCTTCCGGATCTTGACCGCCGGGTTCGCCTCGTGCTTCGGATTCCCGTAGCGATCCTCGCTAACCAGGACGAGGCCGAGCCGGTCGATCTCCTTCTGCGCCTCCCGGACGTCAATCTGCGCCTGGGCATACGCCGCAACCACGGGTAGATCCCCGATGCGAAGCGTACCGCGGGCCATCATGATCCGGCAGGCCTTCGTGTATTCCAGGCGGGCCTCCGGACCGAGCGAGAAGTACGACGTGGTCCGGCACTGGCTGAAAGTAGTCACTAAATCGTCATTGTTCATTTTGCGCCAAATTTTTGAAAATTACTTTTGTCGAGAGCGAAAC
>ONFK01000110.1 GCA_900317065.1 uncultured Bacteroidales bacterium | reverse complement strand
CCGGGCAGGTCGATGTTGTCGCGGTCGCAGTTCTCTCCGCAGGTGCGCCCGAAAGCGGAATAACGCTGGGAATTCTCTCCGAGCACCAGGATGTTAACGTCCGCCTGGCGGGCCTTGGCTGCGGCCCTTCTGATTCCATCCTCACGGACCGCCATCACCTTGCCTGCAAAGGTCATCGTATCTATGCCTACTCCGGGGCAAAGTTCCTTCAACCCTTCGTATACCGTTATCACGTCATCGTCAGCCTGCGGCACCACCCAATCGCCCAGAATGGTCTGGCTGTCGATATTCGGTCCGCACAGAAAAATGCGGCGGACAGGGCCAGTCCTGTGTTCGGTGGTATACTGCGAAGCGACCCTGCCACCCCCGGCCAGGGGGAGGGTGCCCTTCAGGGAGGGGGGTGTCTTCGCGGTCATACCGCCGGACACCGTGGCAAGCGGCAGCAGTCCGTCATTTTTCAGGAGGACGATCCCTTCGCGCGCAGCCTCCAGCGAAGTCTGCCTGTGCTCAGGAATGGCAGCGAATCCGCGCTCGGAAGGGAGCTCGGGAACAGGATTCTCGAAGAGCCCCAACTCGAACTTCGCCTTGAGAATCTTTCCGGCCGCCTCATCGATACGGCTTTCCGGAATGCGCCCGCTCCGGACACCGTCCAGCACAGACTCGAAGTAATTCGGCCCCTGCATGTGCATGTCGATTCCCGCCTCCACCGAAACCTTGAAAGCTTCATCTTCACTGGAAACCCAGTGATGCATGCTGTGAAGGCGCTCGATATCCATCCAATCGCTCACGATGAATCCGTCGAATCCGAGTTCATCGCGGAGAACGTCGTTTATCAGCCAGCTGTTCCCATGGCAGGGAATGCCGTTGAGTTCATTGTGTGCGGTCATCACTGTGGCCACGTGCGCTTCTTCTACGGCCACCTTGAACGGAGGAAGATGAATCTCGCGCATCTTGCGCTCGCTCATGTCCATGGGAGAAGCGTTCAAGCCGCCGAAAGGCTCTCCCCCGCCTATAAGATGCTTGGCACAGGCCATGACCTTCCCTTCCGAATAATTGCGGTCGCGGCCCTGAAGCCCCCAGATACTGTATTTGCCCATCTGGGAAACCAGCCAGGAATCTTCGCCGAAGGTCTCCCCCATCCTGCCCCAGCGGGCATCGCGTGCTACATCGAGATTAGGCGCGAAAGTCCACGCCATTCCGGTCATGCGCATTTCCTCAGCAGTCTGCGCACCTATCTCTTCCATTATCTCGGGATGGAAGGTGGAGGCAAGGTTGATATTGCTCGGATACACGGTGCAGCCGGCGCGGAGGCCGTTCCCGTGTATGGCATCGATGCCGAAAAGAAGAGGGATTCCCAACCTGGACTCGCTTGCGAGCACCTGCAACTGGTGCGCCTCCTCTCCGGTCAGCACGTGCATGAACGAACCGACCTTGCCGTCGCGGATGCGGTCCGCGAGGTCGGGATTGCCCAGATTCTCATCGGAAGCATCAATGTTCTTATACGGCGAACCCTGATCCGGCGGCACATAGCAAGGACCTACATACTGGCACATCTGGCCTATCTTCTCCTCGAGAGTCATCTCCTTGAGAAGCAGTTTCGTGCGCTTTTCAGCGCTCAAAGAAGCATCGTGCCAGTCGCCCGAAGAACAGGCGCCTGCAAGCACGATACCGGCTATCAAGAGATATCTTTTCATTATAACTGGATTTTCAGATTTGCACTTTCGCGTATTCCGGTCTTGACGGCAGGGACCTTGAGGGTATTGTCCTCCCAGGTCCAGTCCTTGGTCTTGGCGCCGTTCACGAGCACCTTTCTCGGCCTGGACGTGCAGCGCACCTCGAAACTGTAGTTGCGCGCATCGGGGATGCCTTCGTAAGTGCCTTCCACAGGATTGACTTTGATATCCACCGCCTTTCCGTCCTGCCTGCACTCGAAGAGCGTCGAGCAAATCGCTCCGTTCTCGTAAGCATAGCTCTCTCCGTCATCCTCATACATCGTGAAACTGCTTTCTCCGTGAGGATAGACCTTGATGATGAAGTCGGTCTGGGGCTTGCTGCCTATGAATTCCACCTCCGGCTGGGTGGGCACTATGGCGCCGTTGCGCACAAAGAACTGTCCGGCGCGATTGTAGGGAATCTCGCAGGTAATCTTCTCCCCCTTGCTGTCCACGAGCTCTCCGGTCCATACGTTGATCCACTCCCCTGCCGGGAGATAGATATCGTTGCTGAACGCGCTCACGCAGTACTGGCGGCCGAACATATACTGGAACACCATGTCGTCGCAGTTGCGGTCGTCGGGGAACTCGAGAGGCATGGAGCGCACCATGGGCATGCCGGTGAGCGCACCCTCCAGGGCATTCGAATAGATATAGGGGATGAACTGGTAGCGGAGATTGATGTAGAACTTGTACATCTCCTTCTCGACTCCGCTGTAATAGAAGGGCTGCATCATGCTGAACCAGCTGTTGACCTGAAGCCAGGGGAGGAAAACTCCGAAGTGAAGGCCCTGCATCTCCTGCTCGCGGGGAACGCTCATCACGTCGCAGCTGAGATTCATGAAACCGGAATTGCCGAGGTTATGCTGGTCGAAGAGGGCGATGATGCCGCCGCCGTTGTCACCGCTGTTCGCGGCTGTCCAATGCTGGCTGCCGGCCCATCCGCCGCAGTAGTGATGCCAGCTGCGCTTGCCCGTATGCTCCCGGGTCATGGATGCCACCTGCTTCACGAGGAGAACCTGGTTCAGGTTATGCATCTCCTTGTCGGAAAGTCCGTTATGATATTTCCAGGACGGGTGTTCGTCGATGGTGCGGGCCGGATCCAGCTTGAATCCGTCCACTCCCATGTCCATGAAATTTGCCAGATGGTCGGGCCAGTGCTCCAGTCCGGACTGGGGGCGCCCTTCGCGCGCGGCTATGAGGTCCTCTTCGATGATGCTGTGGTCGTATTCCTCACAGAGCCAGAGCCCGAGATGAATACCCATGCTGCGAAGTTTGCCGACAAACAGACGGGGATAGAACTTCTTGGGCATCTTGTCCTGCAGCCAGTAAGGCTCCGGGGAGAACTTGTCGTAGTTCCAGCGTTTCTGCGTAGAGAAATCGTAGCGTTTTTCCATCCACTGAGGCTCGAGCCAGAAGAGGTCGACGGGCACTCCCATCTGACGGAAGTTCGCGGCGTCGCTGAGGATGGCCCACTGGTCCTCACGCATGTTGGGGCCGAAGGCGAATCCGTAGGCCCACTTGGGAAGAACGTAGGTACGTCCGGTGATCTGCGTATAAAGATCCAGCACGGAGGGCATGTCGGTACCCGCCATCAGATAGAAATCGGCGGTGCCGGCCGTATTGTAGATGTTGAACCTGTCGGGATCGGTAAAACCAACGTCGAAGTGGCACTTTCTGGTGGTGTTGTCGAACACTCCCCATCCGCGCGAACTCATCATGAAAGGCATGGGGATTTCCGTATGCTGATAGGCAGTCCACATGCGCAGCATCTCGCCCCTGTGCTGTATGTGCTCGCGGGAGGTGCTTCCGCCGCCATAGAAACGCTCGCCGTCTTCCATGCTGAGGCTGATGATGCTTGCGGTGGCGGGGTCTCCCGCCTCGGCCACGTCGCGCTTGTTCTTAGCGTTGTTGTCATCGCCTATTATACCGTCGTTTTTTGCCACCACGAGGCCACCGAACTTGTCGATCACGGCTTCGGCAAGCGCCTTGACTTCCGCGCTGCCACCCTTGTGGAATACAATCTCGCGGACGATGGAATCACCCTTGGAATCCTTCAGGCAGATGGCGCCCGTCGCCTTGTCGATGACAATGCCGGCAGATGCCGTGCTCACCGTAAAGCGGCCGCCTTCGTCTTTAACTTGCTCCCCGACAGCCGCCCAGTCGGTCCTGACTATGCCATATCTGTTCAACAGGGCTTCGGGGAACTGCCCGTCGGGGCTGATGCAAACGCGGAAAATGTCACCTTTGCAGACTTCGACTCCTATGGTCAAACCATTCTCAAGACATACTTTGTGAACAGGGTTCGCCATTACGGGCAAAACTGCAAAAAGGCTGATGATAAATGCAAACGTTTTCTTCATATCTGATATGTTATTCTGCGAAACTTACGTTGATGCCCGGATCTTTCCTGGCGACTTCGGCCATTTCATCCATATTGAAGCCCACTTTGCCGGTAATGAACTCGGGCACATTGTACGATTCAAGCTGCCGGGCATAGTGCCTGGAGTTTTTCTGTGGAAGCAGAAAAGCCTTTGAAGCAAAACCGTCTTCGTCTATATGAGATATGTAAAGCCTCGAATAAAGGCCGTCCAGCCTACGGCTGGCATAGATGATCCAGCGGCCGTTGCTGCTCCAGCAGTGATAGCTTTCCGTATCGTCGCTGTTTGCGCCATCCAGGGAGATGTCGGCTCCGGTGCGAAGATCGATCACGTGAAGATCCGCATCATGATGCCAAATTCCGAAACAGCCGTAATCCGTTTCGGTGAAGAGCAGGAACCTGCCATCGGGTGAAACGCGCGGGAGAGTGGCTCCCCTGCCGCTTTTCCATGCGCTGTAGACAGTGTCCACCTTTGTGCCGAAAGACTTGCTTTCGGCATCGAAATCGATGGAGCAGATGCTGTAGCGGATATCCTTGTAGCCTCCCGGCACTTTCTGCGCAGGAGAAGAGCAGAAGAAAAGCTTCCGTCCGTCAGCCGAAAAGGCGGGGAAAGTCTCGAAACGGGTGGAATCCGTGATAAGACCGGTAGTGAACACCTCGTGATTGCGGGTATCATACATCACCACATCCGAAACGGAATCATAAACCTCTATCCTATTCCTGTTCGTAGTGTGGAAAAACTGTGCGATGTTATTGACGGAGAAGGCGATGAAACGCCCTCCGGGATGCCATCTCGGATATACCAGAGCGGAAATCGTCTTGGGAGTTTTCGTGTTCAGCTTCTCTATCTTCCCGTCCATCCATGTATATGTCCCGCCGTTCACCGCGCGCATGTGGAACATCATCCTGTCCGGATCGCGGTTGCAGAAAGAATGGCAGTTCATGCAGTTGTCGCCCGTCTTGTCGTTCGTTATGATCGGGGTCTGTTCGAAAGTCTCCAGATTGCGCTGGTAGAGCCCCATCCTGTACCATGTCTCGTACCCAGGAGGTATCAGGCGGTAGGCCACGAATGGATCGATCTTGTCGGCGCTGACGTGTATGACGAAGGGCTTTAGCCCCTTCCATCCGTCGTCTTCCCGAACGCACACCTGTGCCCGTATGTCCTCACCGGTAGCGGTAAGGGTGCGCCATTTCCTGATGGGGATATCGAATTCGGGGCCTTTTATACAGACGGTCACATCGCCCGAAGACAGGATCAGGGCGGTTTTTCCCGAAGGAGCGTCACAGCGGAAATTAAGAGGTGCTATATTGCAAGGGACGGTCACATCGGAATAATCGGGAAAAACGGCGGGACGGGAGTCGATTTCGCCGGAAAGCTCTATTCCGCCACCGCAGGACCACAGGAAAACGGGCAGGACGGCTGCCAGGATAATCAACGGACGTTTCATAGGCTTGTGTTGACTCTCATGATATAATACCAGAAGGTGTCCTTGTACTTGTCTTCGGGCATGTTGAGTTCACGCACGAAGAGGTTCACGCCCATCACGTTGATGCCACCGTTCAAGAGTTCGGCAGCGGCGAGCGTTGCGAGTTCGAGCTTCACGGACTGCAGGCTCTTTTCGAGGTTCTGCGTCTTGGCGAACGACTGCTGGATTCTGTCGAGAACTTCGGCGTCCTTGCAGCGGAGCTGTTCGCGGAGAGCCGTGAGAATCTGCGTACCGG
Organism: uncultured Bacteroidales bacterium; assembly: GCA_900317065.1. Classification (GTDB taxonomy): domain Bacteria; phylum Bacteroidota; class Bacteroidia; order Bacteroidales; family UBA932; genus Cryptobacteroides. The sequence continues at coordinate 104 of ONFK01000110.1, read as the reverse complement.
CGCGGAGAAGGCTCAAGGCGCCACGGCCAGAGACAGCTTCGATACGGCGCACGCCAGCACTCACGCTGGATTCAGAGATAATCTTCACAAGGCCGATGTTACCG
>ONFK01000030.1 GCA_900317065.1 uncultured Bacteroidales bacterium | reverse complement strand
TCCAGGGTAAACTCGAGCTGGACCACCCTGTCCACACCCAGATCCTTCAGATGCGAGATCTTCTCGTCGGGAGTGTTGAGCAGACGGAGGCCCATGGCATCCTGCGCGAGGACAATCCTGGGATGAGGCCAGAATGTGAGTACGAGACTCTCTTCTCCGCGCTTCCGCGCCTCGGATACGAGAGTCTCGACAACCATGCGGTGGCCTATGTGCACACCGTCGAAGAAACCTGTAGCTACTACAGCCATTTCACAAGCGGGAAGTCCATTCTGTGAGGCAGAAGAGCGTTCTTGGCATACAGACGTACTCCTATCTGGTACATACCGGTGCGTTCGGGAATGATGGAAGTGCGATACTTCGCGACACCCTCTTCGAACGACACCACATCGTACTGGATGCTCTCCTGAATATGAAGGACATTCTTCTTGTCGGCCACTGCGAAAATCATTTCCACGCCTATGTCTTCGGGGGTGAGGCCGGCGAGGCCAACCACGACTTCACTGTCCAGAGGGTTGTTCTGCGACAGCACATACGAAGCGTTGGGAGCGGTGTAGGATATGATATTGATGGAAGGCCATGCTTCCTCGACCTTCTTCTTCCACGCGGCGATCTCGCGGGCCTTTGCGCAGTTGTCCGCCATCAGGGCGTTGAAGCGGTCGTACTGAGGCTGATAGTACTGCACGCAGTAGTCTTCCATCATGCGGTTGGTCGTGAAGTTGCATGCGACCTGCGCGATGGTGTTGCGGATGTATCCGAGCCACTCCGTGGAAATGCCGGTGCGGGCGTCCTTCTTGTAGTATGCCGGAGCGATTTCGCTTTCGATGATGGCATAGATCTTTGCGGCGTCCAGTTCGTTCTGGTAGTTCTGGTCGTCGTAGGTCTTCTCGAGAGGCAGGGCCCAGCCGCAGCCTTCCTTGTAGCCTTCCACCCACCATCCGTCAAGTACGGAGAAGTGCATCACGCCGTTCATGGCGGCCTTCTCGCCCGAGGTGCCGGAAGCCTCGAGAGGACGCGTAGGATTGTTCAGCCACACGTCCACTCCCTGCACCAGCCTCTTTGCGAGGGAGATGTCGTATCCGGGCACGAAGATGATCTTGCCGAGGAACCTGTCCTGTTTCGAGATGCTGATGATCTGGCGGATGAGGTCCTGGCCGGCACCGTCCGCAGGATGCGCCTTGCCGGCGAAGATGAACTGCACGGGCTGCACGGGATCATTGACGATTGCGTCCAGACGGTCGAGGTCGGAGAACAGGAGGGTGGCGCGCTTGTATGTCGCGAAACGGCGCGCGAAGCCTATCGTAAGAACGTTCTCGCGCAGATTCTCCTTGATCCTCACCACTTCGCTGGGCGAGTAATGACTGCTTATCTCGGGGTTGGAGAGACGGTCGTTGATGATTCGGATGAGTTCCTTCTTCAGGAGTTTCCTGGTGTCCCAGATTTCCTCGTCGGACACGTTGTATATGCCCTCGAAGCAGCGCTTGTCGTAATGGTGCGTCTGGAATTCCGGGCCGAACACCTTGGCATGCACAGCCTTCCATTCCTTGGAAGCCCATGTGGGATAGTGGACGCCGTTGGTGACATAGCTGATATGGAGTTCTTCGGGGAGATAACCCTTGTACATGCCGGCGAATATGTCCTGGCTCACCTTGCCGTGGAGCATGGACACGCCGTTGACGTTCTGCGAGCAGTTTGCGGCCAGGATGCTCATGCTGAAACGCTCGTTGTGGTCGTCAACATTGATCTTGCCGAGCCCGAGCAGGGTTTCCCAACTGATGCCGAAACGGGAAGGATAGTGCCCGAAATAGCGGGACATCATGCCTTCGTCGAAGGCGTCGTGGCCTGCGGGAACGGGAGTATGGGTGGTGAACAGCCCGCTTGCGCGCACGAGTTCCATGGCTTCGCTGTAGTCCATCTTCTGCTCGAACATGTACTCGCGCAGACGCTCAAGGCCGATGAACGCGGCGTGCCCTTCGTTGGAATGATAGATGGTCGGATGCAGGCCGATGGCGCGCAGGGCGCGTATGCCTCCGATGCCGAGCAGGATTTCCTGTTTCAGACGGTTCTCCCAGTCTCCGCCGTAAAGCTGATATGTAACCTGGCGGTCTTCGGGAATATTGTCCTCGAAGTCTGTGTCGAGAAGGTAAAGGTCTGTGCGTCCCACGGCAACCTTCCAGATCCTGGCGTGAAGCTCGCGTCCGGGAAGCTGGCAGCTCACAGTAATCCACTTGCCGTCGGCGCCGGTAACGGGCTCGGCAGGGATCTTGAGGAAGTCCTGCGCATTGTATTCCGCCACCTGGTTGCCCTGCGGGGTGATTTTCTGGGTAAAATAGCCGTAACGGTAGAGGAGGCCCACTGCTACCATGTTGACGTTCATGTCGCTGCTTTCCTTTAGGTAGTCACCGGCAAGGATTCCGAGACCTCCGGAATAAATCTGGAGCGATGAATCGAGGCCGTACTCCATGCAGAAGTAAGCAATGGAAGGATTTCCGCGTTTAGCCTTCTCCGCCATATAGGCATTGAACTCGTCCATCACGGAGTGCAACTTTCCGAGGAATTCCCCGTCTTTCGACAGCTGCTTGTAACGCTTGAGCGACACGGTATCGAGAATCACCATGGGATTATGTCCCGACTGATGCCAGATATCCGGATCAACATATTTGAAGAGGGCCTTCGCGTTGTCGTTCCAGCACCACCATAAATTCTTGCACAGTTTTTCCAGTCCCTCGAGTTCGCCGGGCAGGTGACGCGTCACGCGCACGCTGGTCCAGCTGGGGCTGCCAATCTCAATTCTTGGTTGCATATTCGTCGTTTACTCTGATAATAAAATCACTCAATACGTTCATGTAGTTTATGAATGCCTCGTAAGGAGTGTCGTAGGGGTTAAAATACTTGTGCACGTCGCCGTCCGAGAAGAACTTTGTGCACATATAATAGAAATGATCGCTCTCCTGAAGGCGTCCGAAATCGGCCCACAGGTCGGCATTGTCGATAATCGAAAGCTTTTCAACGAGAGAGTAGAGCTTGTTGAACGCATCCTGCTGGAGTTCGTTTCCGAGCCATGCTGTCACATCGCGTTCCTCGTCCGCCCAGGAGATGGGCTGAGGCACGCTGAGAGGTGCGACGGCCTTGAGTCTGGAAGCCGCCTCGGAAGGAGTCACGAACTTGATGCCGGCAGCAAGAGCCGCCTTGGGAAGGGCCTTCATGAATTCGAAGATGCCGGTTTCTGCGCTCTGATGCTCTCCGAAAGTCTCGTAATCCATGAAGAGATTCACAATCTCTCCTTCCTCCGCATTCACCCTTGCCGCGAACTGCTCCGCCGTAAGGCCGGAACCTGCAAAACGGAAAGCTATGTCGTCGCTGAGCATGTAATTGCGCAGCAGGAGTTTCTGGGAGGTCTTGATCTCGTTTGAATAAATGTAATTGGGGCTCTTCCATCCCAGGATGTGGCGGGCGCCCTCGGTGAGTATGGTCTTGAAACCAAGGTCGTATACCTGCTTTCCTATCGTGTTGGAATAGATGAGCTCGGTGTTGCGGAAGGTGACCGGAGTCACTCCGAAATACTTCTCTATGGTAGCCTTGTGCTTGAGCACCTGGTGCTTGAACTCATTCTCGCTCTTCAGCGAAGAGAGGGAATGGTTGCAGGTCTCGCAGAGGAACTCGACGGCACCAGTGGCCGCAAGGGCGCGGAAACTGTCTATCACCTCGGGAGCATAGCGTTCGAACTGCTCGAGGGCACTTCCGGTGATGGAGAATGCCACCTTGAACTTGCCATCGCTTTCCTTGATGGCATCCAGCAGCAGCTTGTTCATCGGGATATAGCACTTCTGGGCGATACGCCTCAGGATGGTGCGGTTCACGAAATCGTCATAGTAATGCGAGTCCTTGCCGATATCGAAGAAACGGAAAACGCGAAGACGGTCGGGCTGATGTATCTGGAAATAGAAACAAAGCTTTTTCATAAGCTACTGATTTAAAACGGATTCATAAACTTTCTTGAGTTTGGCGGTGGCGTTGTTCCACTTCAACTCATTCACTTCGTCGAACCCCTGTGCAGCAGCGAAGCGGGACAGGGCGGGATAAGTAAGCAAAGCGTAGATGTCGTCCGCCATGGCGTCGACATCCCAGAAATCGACCTTCAGCGCATATTTGAGCACCTCGGCCGCGCCGCTTTGATGCGAGATGATGGAGGGGACGCCGGTGCGCATGGCCTCGAGAGGAGAGATTCCGAAGGGTTCGGACACCGACGGCATTATATAAACATCCGAAAGCGCGAACATCTTCTGCACATCGGTTCCGCGGAGGAATCCCGTAAAGTGGAAACGGTCGGAGATGCCCAGACGTGCCACCATGCGGATGGCGCGGTTCATCATGTCTCCGCTGCCAGCCATCACGAAACGCACGCCTTTCGTGCGCTTGAGCACCTTGGCGGCTGCCTCTATGAAGTATTCCGGCCCTTTCTGGAAAGTGATGCGTCCGAGGAAGGTCACGACTTTGTCGCGCACTCCCCGCTCGACTTCGATATTCTCCCTGCCGCTGAAATCCACGGCGTTATGCACGGTCACGACCTTCGAAGGATCTATCCCGTACTTGTTGATCACGATATTGCGGGTAAGGTCGCTGACTGTCACCACCCTGTCGGCAGCCTTCATCCCGCGGCGCTCTATCGCATATACGCGGGAGTCGACCATGTCGTCGGTGCCGCGGTCGAAAGAGGTGGCGTGGACATGCACTACCAGAGGCTTTCCGGTGAGTTCCTTCGCGGCGATTCCGGCAAGATAGGTCAGCCAGTCGTGAGCGTGTATGATGTCGAATTCATCCTTGTGCTGCATGGCGATGGTGCCGCCGACCATGGCATAACGGGCCACCTCTTCGAGAAGGTTCGCACCGTATTTCCCGGAAAACTTGTATTTCTGCCCGAAGCTGATGCGGAAGTCCTTCACCTGACGGGCGCGCTCATCCTCGACGATCTTCGAGAACTCCTCGGGATCGGCGTAAGGGATGAGGTTCGAGTCTATATGGATGAACTTGACCTTGTCAAGGAATTCATCGACGCTGTTCGTGAAATTCTCGACGGCGACATCGCTTGCATTAATAATGCGAGTGGCGCTCTGGTCTTCGTCACCACTGGCGGAAGGCATCACGAAAATGCTCTCGACGCCGTTGTATGCAAGGCCCTTGACTATTCCTTCGCAGGCCGTACCGAGCCCTCCCGCGATATGCGGAGGAAACTCCCATCCGAACATCAGGACTCTCATTTATGATCCTCCCTTGAATTAAGTTCAGTAATATAGTTGACTGTCAGCAGGGCCGCCGTGCTCAGCGCGGACGCTATTGCTCCGTGAGGCTCCTGCGGCGGGTCTCCGTCGTAAAGCTCGCTGAATGCGACCACTCCGTGCTTGTTGAGGTCGTCGTAAAGGCCTTCGCACAGCCATTCCGCCTTCTTGCGGAAGCTGGGGCCGATGATTCGGTAGCCGGCGGCGACATAGTACTCGAGCAGGAACGGGCGGGTGCTTCCCTGATGATATGCGAGATCGCGGTCCACCTGCGAACCCTCGTAGACATTTTTGTATTTGGGGTCGCGGGGCGAGAGTGTGCGTATGCCGCGCGATGTTTCAAGCTCGGCGGAAACCACCTTGAAGATGGCGGGATGAAGTTCCTCGTCCAGAGGGGAATTCTGCACCCATATCGCAATCAGCTGATTGGGCCGCACGTCGAGGTTCTGCCCGGAATTGTCGACATAATCCGCAAGACAGCCGCGGCCTTCGTTCCAGAATGTCTTCTGATAGTTGGCCTTCACCAGATCGCGGATTGCGCTCCATTCCTTGACGAATGTGGAGGCAGTGCCGTACTTGCTTTCCATCTCCACGGCGAAGCAGATGCTGTTGTACCAGAGGGCGTTGGTTTCCACCTGATAGCCGGCGCGCTCGGTTACGGGCACTCCGTTGACATAGGCGTTCATCCAGCTCAGGGCGACATTTTCCATCTGGGCCCAGAGCAGTCCGTTGGGATGCATTGCGACCTCGCGCCTGCAACCGGGCAGGTAGCTCTCCAGGATACCACGGACAATCACTCCGTACTTCTTCCACACCTTCGCGGGAGAAGCCCCGAACATGATGTAGTGCTGCAGCACGGAAGCAAGCAGCAGAGGCGCCTCCACCTGGGTGGTGCGCCTGAACAGGCGTTCCTGTTCGTCGGCGATGAGATTGTCGAGGACCTCTTCGAAGGTCTTCGTGTCGCCGTTGGCGTAGAGGGTGAGTCCCGGCAGCGAGATGAGCGTCTCGCGCAGGAGCCCGGTGTACATCCAGGAGAAGCCGGCGGTGATGCGCTTGCGGCCGTTGTGGTTGCAGATGAACAGGTTGGCCCAGCGTGCGAGCAGGTCGCGGTAGTTGGTGATGGTGGGAGCCTTGGCCACCGTCGAATTGAAAGTGCGCTTGAGCGTGGCCGGGTTCTCTTCCTTGAGCGAAGCGGAAAGCACGATCGAATCTCCCGCCTTCATCGTCCCTTCGAAATATCCCGGCACGAAAAGATCTTCCCTGCAGTCGAATCCGCGGCGGTATTCGTCGGAATAGGTCACGCCGTAGTACCACTCGGGATTGTGGTTGTACAGCACGCCGGCGTCCGAGGTCTGGAGAACCAGGTCCGGGAAGCCGCCGTACATGCGGAACTTAGCCCCGTTCCCTACGGGGGAGAAACTCTGGTCGGCGCTGTCGTTGCAGTTGGTGAGAGCGTGGATGTTGCGGAAGGCGAGGAAAGGTTTCAGGCGCACGGTCGCCTTGGCCGGGCACTCGAGCAGTTCATACTTGATGAGGAGTTGGTCTTTGTCCGGATGCAGCAGCAGGGACTTGCGGAAAACGATGTCTCCGACCTTGTAGGTGATAGAAGGAATGGGATCCGCGCTGAAATCCACCACGTACTTGTGACCCCTGGGCTCGTAGATGTCGCCATAGCAATGTATGCCGAGGTTGAACTGCTTGCCGTTCACGATGAAGGATTCGTCGATTGCGGAGAGCAGCAGATACTTGTCTCCTCCGAAGCGGTCCAGCGTGACGGACAGCAGCCCGTGATAGCGACGGGTATTGCAGGTGACTATGCTGGTGTTGCAGTAGGCACCCGTCTTGTTTACACAGATGATCTCCCGCTTGAGTGAGTACGAGAGATTCACCAGTTCTGCTTTATTGAATTTTAAAAAAGCCATAAGCTATTTGATTTTCTTCAACACAAGTGCGCTCCGGCAGGGCAGATACAGGCACAACGTGTGGTCAAACTCCTGATTGCCGTTAGGGCATCTCCGGTCCATGCTGAGATGCTTTTCTCCGGCAGCGAGTCTGCCCGGTCCGTCAAATCGCGGCTCATCGGAACTGAATACCAGTTCATACTCTCCGGCAGGAGCCGAGAAACCGTAATCCCCGATGGAGTTTACCGGGTTGAAATTCAGTGCAAAGATACAATTTTTCCGTAGGAAAACCAGTATCTGTTTCTGCTCATCGGCAGTGAGCAGCACGGGAGCTTCGACGAGCAGGCGGTTTTTGCGGATGAAATGTATCATTTCGCGGTCGAAATCCTCGAGTCCCTTATACAGCAGGCTGTCGTCGTCCGCTATCGACCAGAGGCGCCGGGCGTGTGCATAACTCCATCCGTTGCCCTCACGCGGGAAATCGATCCACTCCGGATGCCCGAACTCGTTGCCCATGAAATTCAGATACCCGTTTCCGGCGGTCGCGGCAGTCACGAGACGTATCATCTTGTGCAGGGCGACGCCTCTTTCCACGGCAAGGTTCTGTTTCCCCTTGTCCATCGAGAAGTACATCTCCTTGTCGATGAGGCGGAAAATGATAGTCTTGTCTCCGACGAGGGCCTGGTCGTGGCATTCGGCATAGCTCACGGTCTTTTCATCGGCCCGCTTGTTCGTCAGTTCGTACCAGATCTCTCCGGGGCTCCACTGTTCGTCGGTTTTCTCCTTGATCCACTTGATCCAGTGGTCGGCGATTCCCATGGCCATACGGAAGTCGAAACCCACGCCCCCGGCCGCCTGCGGAGCGGCAAGGCCAGGCATTCCGCTGACATCCTCGGCGATGGTGATCGCATCGGGATTCAGTTCATGTATGATAGTATTGGCCAGCCCGAGGTAGGCCACCGCATTCTCGTCCACTCCCTGTCCGAAATAAATCCCGTAGTTGCCGAAGTCCGTGCCCAGACCGTGGTCCCAGTAAAGCATGGAAGTGACACCGTCGAAACGGAATCCGTCCAGATGATACTCTTCCATCCAGAACTTGCAGTTGGACAGAAGGAAATACTTCACCGCGTCCTTCCCGTAGTCGAAGCATCTCGATCCCCAGGCGGGATGATGTCCGGCCTGGCCGGGATAAAAGTAAAGGTCTTCCCTGCCGTCGAAGCGGCCCAGCCCCTCTATTTCGTTGGAAACGGCATGGGAATGGACTATATCCATGATGACGGCTATCCCGAGGGCGTGGGCCTCGTCCACCAGATGCTTGAACTGCTCCGGGGTCCCGAAGCGGGAGCTGAGAGCAAAGAAATTGCTTACCTGATATCCGAACGACCCGTAATAGGGATGCTCCTGCAGGGCCATTATCTGAAGGGTATCGTAGCCGAGCCTGTGCACCCTTGGGAGCACTTTCGTCCGGAAGTCGTCGAAGCTTGCGACCTTCTCCTCCTCGGAGCTCATGCCTATATGACACTCATAGATGAGGGGATTGGGGCGCTTGCCCGGCTTCTTGTGTTTCCACACGTAGGGCGCGGCATCCCACACCTGGGCGGAGAAGACCTTGGTATCCGGATCCTGCACCACTCTGGTAGCATAAGCCGGAAGCCGTTCCGCACCTCCCCCGGGCCACTCGACAAAGAGTTTGTAGAGCTCTCCGTGGCGGAGGAACATGGCGGGAAGCTTGATCTCCCAGTTGCCGTCGCCGGTAGGGCTGAGGGCCCATGCCTCGGCCTTCTTCCAATTGTTGAAATCGCCGATAAGCCAGATGCGGCTGGCATTCGGAGCCCATTCGCGGAACACCCATCCGTCTTCCGTTTTATGCAGGCCGTAATACAGATGATTGTTCACTCCGTCCGCAAGCCTTGCATGATCGCCTTTGATTTGGGCTATTTCCGCCTCCAGGCGGCCGGACCTCGCTTCGATCACCGGCTTGAAAGGCTCAAGCCACGGGTCGGTTTCGTATATTTTCTTCATACTATTCAATTCTGTCCGCACTGCTGCGGGCTGTGCGGAGATACTCACGGCAGGAAGCTATCAGCTCGTCGGCCCGCGCAATCATCCGGTCGATGTCGCCCAGGGCCGTTGCGGGGTCCTCTACCTTCTCCGCAATGGCGTCCAGTTCTTCCAATGCCTTTTTATAATCAAAATCTTCCGTCATAACATGCAAATTTACAAAAACTTAGAGAATCTCGGCATCGAGGGTGCCGTCGCCGAACAGGATGCGGATACGCTGGCCCTTGCGGAGGGCGGAGGCGGCATTTACCACCACGCCGTCGGCGTCGGTGACGAGGGAATAACCGCGGGTGAGGATACTGCGCGGATCGGCGGCCTTTATGCGCTGTTCCAGCAGGGTGACGGCCGCCTCCATCGCTGAGATTTTATTGGAGATAGACAGACGCAGGCGGGTGCTGTAACTGCTTATGCGTTCATCCTCTGCGGCGACATTGTCTATAAAAAGGTCCGCAAGGGCAGTGGGCGTCTTGACCGCCTCGAAGGCCACCATGTCGGCTACCGAATGGTCGCGGTCGTGACCGATCGCGGTAAACACGGGCACAGAGCAGTTTGCGACTGCAAAGGCAAGGCCGTAATCGTCGAAACAGGCAAGGTCCAGACGGGAGCCGCCTCCGCGAAGGATAAGAACGGCATCGTACTCCCCTGCCGCCTCGACCGACTGAAGTGCGTCGACGATACTCTCCGGCGCCGTTTCTCCCTGCATTGTGGCGGGGAAAAGATCGACCCGGAACTTGAAGCCGTACTCGTTATCTTCGAGATGACGGCAGAAATCCCCGTAGCCGGCGGCATCCGCGGCGGAGATGACGGCAAGAGCGTATGGGATATCGGGCAAAGAGAGTCTCTGCTGCTTTTCGAGCAGGCCTTCCTTCTCGAGTTTCTCTATAGTCTTGCGCTTCTCCAGTTCGGCGGCGCCAAGGGTGAACTGAGGTTCCAGTTCGTCTATCACCAGGGTAAGCCCGTAGAGTTCGCTGTAATTGGCCTGCACGCGGGCGAGTATCTGCATGCCGGCGGCAAGTTCACTGCCAGTCGCTTCCGCGAAGTAGCGCCGCAATGCGAACCATACGCTTTTCCAGATGACCGCACGGGCTTTCGCTATCAGCCTTCCGTCCTCGCTCTGGGCAAGCTCCAGATAACAGTGTCCGTTTCCCCTGGCCTGTACCGAAGCTATCTCTGCCTTCACCCAAAGTTTATCCGGGGCTGCGCTTTCCACGCCGTCCCGGATTATTTCCTGAAGTTCAAGGAGAGATATTTCGCCTTGCGCCGACATGACTACTTCTGCCTGCAGTAAATCTGCACGGGGCAGCCCGTCAGGTTGAAGTTCCTGCGTAACTGGTTCTCAAGGAAGCGCTTGTACGGCTCCTTGATATACTGCGGGAGATTGCAGAAGAAAGCGAAAGAGGGGAAGCGAGTGGGAAGCTGCGTGATATACTTGATCTTCACGTACTTGCCCTTCCATGCCGGAGGAGGAGTCTCTTCGATTATCGGGAGCAGCGCCTCGTTCAGACGGGCTGTGGGTATTTTCTGCGAGTAGTTGGCGTAGACTTCCGCGACAGCTTCCAGCACATCCTGGATCCGCTGCATCTTGACCACGGAAGTAAAGATTATGGGCACATCGTCAAAAGGCGCGAGCCGGCTCCTGAGGGCTTCGGTATACTCCTTCATGGTCTTGGAATCCTTCACGAACAGGTCCCATTTGTTCACCACGAGCACACACGCCTTGCGGTTGCGCACAATCAGATTGAAGATGTTCATGTCCTGAGCCTCCATTCCGGTCGTCGCATCTATCATCAGCACGCAGACGTCGCTGTGCTCGATGGCGCGGATGGAGCGCATCACGGAGTAGAACTCGAGGTCTTCATTCACCTTGCCTTTCCTGCGTATGCCGGCGGTATCGACGAGCATGAACTCGTGCCCGAACTTGTTGTAGTGGGTTTCGATGGAATCCCTCGTGGTGCCGGCG